>NZ_JBVVAK010000053.1:0-52305 GCF_055792825.1 Microvirga sp. GN3 | reverse complement strand
TGATGAGTTCTCTGGACCCGAGACTGCCGGGGCTGTGCAACCCTGACCTGCTCCGCCCCGGCAGTCTCTGACCGACCACAGACCAATGACCCATCACCCGTCGCACTTCGGCTTGATTCCACAGGCTAAGTCTCTTGCCTCTTGGGACAGGATCGCCGCCGTGAAAGCGTCAACGGGCCACCGGCGTTAACTCCTCGTTGAGCATACTTCCCTCACATTAGCTGAGGTCCCTTGGAGGTGGTGAGATGCGGATGTTGCTGATTGAGGATGACATCTCTGTCACTCAGAGCATTGGGCTCATGCTCCAGCGCCTCAATGTCCAGATCTCCGTGGCCGATCGGGGCGAGCACGGCATCGATCTCGGCCGGCTCCCCGACTACGACATCATCCTGCTCGATCTCAACCTCCCGGACATGTCAGGCTATGATGTCCTGCGCCAGCTGCGGCTGGCCAAGGTGATCACGCCCGTCTTGATCCTCTCAGGCTTGGACGGTATCCAGAACAAGGTCAGAGGCCTCGGTTATGGCGCCGATGATTACCTCACCAAGCCGTTTCACAAGGACGAACTCATCGCCCGCATGCAGGCCATCAGCCGCCGCTCGTCTGATCAGACCGAGGCCGTCCTTCAATGCGGCGATCTGACGATCAAACCTCGGGCTCAACAGGCTGAGATCGCAGGACGCCCGGTGAACCTGACTGGCACGGAGTACAAGATCCTGGCGTTTCTGGCTCAACGACAGGGGAACACGCTGACCAAAGAGATGCTCCTCAATCATCTGTATAGCGGGATGGATGAACCGGAGATCAAGATCATCGACGTGTTCATCTGCAAGCTGCGCAAGAAGCTCGCGGAGGCCTCAGGCGGCAGGAACTACATCGAGACGGTCTGGGGCCGCGGCTACATGCTGCGGGAGCCGCAGCTTGTCAAGTTGGCAAGCTAAGTCTCAGGGCTAGGATTGCATCCCACATTCTCTGCCCCGCGTTCTATCAGCAGATTGCAGGTTTTCTGATTTCTATTGCCCTTGTGGAGCCAGTCCCTGCACCACCGGCGGTCATCAATGCGAGTGTGGCAAAAGCGGTCCTCATGGGATTCTCCATTGACGCGCGGGACATGTGTCCCGTTCACGCGTTCCCGTGGGATGGAGCTGCTTTCGAAAGGTTCCCGAACTCTAGCGCCGCTGCACCTGGCGCAGGATCGATGCGATGGTGCGATAGTTGCGCGACTTGGCATGCTGGAGGAATTTCACGCCGTTCGGGTCCGGGATCCCAGGATTGGCGCCGGCCTCGACGAGGGCACGCACGGTTTCCGTGTGGCGGGGCCGCCGTCGCCCAGGATCACCGCCTCAATCAAGGCGGTCCAACCGAGATTGTTGATATGATCGAGCGGTGCGCCGGCCCGGGCGAGCTCGCGGACAACACCGTCGTGGCCGAGATGAGCGGCGGCGATCAGTGCCGTGCCATCATAGATGCTGGTGATCAGCTTCGCGCTGGCGCCGACGGCGAGCAGCGCCTTCAGCGTCGGCAGGTCATCCCTCACCGCAACGATGGTCACGGCGTCATAACGCTGATTGTCGAGAAGGGCAGAATCTGCCCCAGCCGTGATCAACGCCTGGGCCGCTGACCCATGTCCCTGGAAGGCAGCTACATGCAGCGGCGTGCGGCCGTTGCTGTCGCGGGTGTTGGGGTCGGCGCCCATTTCGGCCAGGCGCCGGATGTCATCAGCAGAGCCTTGGGCCGCAGCCGCGTGCAGGCCGCGGTAGGCCGCGAGCTCGGCCCGTGTGGGCGGCGTCTGCGCGGAGGCTGCGCCTCCGGACAGGGCCAGGATCCCGAACAATCCAATCAGCGCAAGGGGGTTGGCCATGCTTCGTCTCCATGCGGCGCACTGGCGGTTACTTCAGTTTCGCCTGTACCTCAGCGATGCTGGCGGTCGCACACTCTTCGTCGAGGTGTCCGCCTGGAGCGCCGCCGACGCTCACGGCCCCGATCATCTCATCGCCGGCCTCAACCGATACGCCGCCAAGCAGCAGATTGTCCCCTCGGCGGGGACAAATCATAGCATCGTGCGAGGGACAGACTTCTTGTCAAAAACTGTCTTTTGTAAGATGCTATATCGTTAAAGTAACTCCCTTCGAGGCGTGACAATGGTCGTTCCCAGACTGGTTCACTAACGCCTCTCCTCTCCCAAGGCTTGGCAATGATCATCCTGGTTTAAAAACCGGCCAATTACCTTAGCCTGGCTTAAGGAACTGGCACAAATGCAAACTTGCGGGCTGGTTTGAATTCATGCTATTTTGCTAAGCATGGCTGAGCAGAATCAAGGGAAATTAAACCGGCTGGACAAAACCTTGCCTGAGGGGCTGCTGGTCGACGCCGCCTGGATGGAACGCCAGGGCTATTCCAGCAGCCTTCGCAGCCAGTATGTTTCGGCCGGCTGGCTCGAGCAGCCTGCTCGGGGTACCTATAAGCGGCCTTGGGGAAGCCTATCCTGGCAGCAGGTTGTCATATCGCTGCAGGTCCTTCTGCAACAGCCACTCATCGTCGGCGGCCGCACCGCACTCGATCTGCAGGGGTTCAGCCACTATGTTTCCGTCGAGGGTCCGCAGACGATTCACCTATACGGGCGCGAACCGCCGCCTGGATGGCTGAGCAAGCTTCCCCTGAAAGAGACCTTCCGGTTCCACAAGTCACAGACTCTGTTCAAGTCTGACCCGGTGACGAAAGGGCTTACCAGCTTGGACTGGAATGTCGAAACCAACGTCGGTTCCAGCAATGACAGCCTGCATGGCACCCTGAACCGATTACCTTGGGGGCACTGGAATTGGCCTTTAACAGTATCCACACCAGAACGGGCCTTGTTCGAACTCCTGGACGAGTTGCCCAATCATGAGAGCTTCCATCAGGTCGACATGTTGGTAGAGGGCCTGCACACCTTGAGCCCCCGGCGCCTTGAAAAGCTGCTTGCTGACTGCCGCAGCATCAAAGTGAAACGGCTGTTCTTTTTCTTTGCCGATCGCCATCAGCATGCCTGGGTGAAGCGGCTTGATCGCTCGAAGGTCGATCTCGGAACCGGCAAGCGCATGCTCGTCAAGGGCGGCAGGCTCGATCCCGTTTACCAAATAACCGTACCGGACGATCTCTATGCCCCCCGCTGAACAGTATCGCCGTCAGGTCGCCCTGCTGGTCTCGATCATTCCCTTTGTGGCGGAGGAGGGCTGTTTTGCCTTGAAGGGCGGGACCGCAATCAATCTCTTTGTTCGCGACCTGCCGCGGCTCTCCGTCGATATCGATCTGACCTATTTGCCGGTGGCGGGCAGGCAGGAGTCTCTGGCGGCAATCAACGCCGCCATGAAGCGGATCGCCGATCGCATCAGACAGAACCTGCCGGGTGGCCACGTCAACGAAGCGGTCAATGCCCGTGAAGGCAGCGTGACCAAGCTGACCGTGCAGGCGGCCGGCGCACAGATCAAGGTTGAGGTCACACCCGTCCTGCGGGGGTGCGTCTACGAGCCTGAGACGAGGGGAGTATCGCCAAACGTCGAGGACGGGTTCGGGTATGCCGAAATCCAGGTCGTGTCGTTCGCCGATCTCTATGCTGGCAAGCTTGTGGCCGCATTCGACCGTCAGCACCCGCGCGATCTGTTCGATGTTCGCGACCTGCTGGCGAACGAGGGCGTCACGGAGGAACTGCGTACCGCCTTCGTGGTCTATCTGCTGAGCCATGACCGACCGATGGCAGAGGTATTAGCACCGCCACGGAAGGATATCTCTCATGAATTTACTCATGGTTTCGATAGCATGACAGTGACCCCTGTAACCATTGAAGAATTGATTGAGGTACGAGAGACGATGATTGAAACCGTCGTTGGCGGCATGCCTGACGCCCACCGTCGCTTCCTTCTCTCGTTTGAGCGAGGCAAACCTGAATGGGAGTTACTTGGGGTGGACGGCGTCAATGATCTTCCTGCCGTCAAATGGCGTCAGCATAATCTGGACAAGCTGAGTGTAGAGAAGCGTGGCGCGCTTGTGACAAAGCTTGAACAGGTGTTGACCTTAGAGTCGGGCAGTACTTCTGCCGGCCAGATCTAAGAACTGGCCTGATATCGAAAGAAGCATGGGAGGTTTGAGCGCCCTTCCCAACTACCTTTCACGTGATGTTCGCAGTTGAGGTCTAGTTTTAGATATCGCCCGATACCACTCATTGGCATAGCCAAAGAGCCATTCTCATCACATCATCCTGCGAGCGGCGGATTTCCCCCATCGGATGGGTGACGCGCCTTGGCCTTTGGATTGGAATTCGTTGAGTGAGATGCTAAGTGAGGACCCTCGGTAATCATTTCGCCACATCCTGGACCACTCTGTTACAGCTGATGAAAACTCCTAGGCCAACCTCGTCTAAAACCCCCACGTTTCCTATCTACTGGCTCTCGTCCATCGGCCTTCTCGTACTTGTCAGCCTGGTTGCAGTACCGGACGCCGTGATGTGCGATGGCGATACCTCGTGCATTGAGTACAAGCAGGGTGGTTTGCTGGACGGCACCGTTCGCAAGATGGCCCCGGCCGAGGCGCTGCAGTTCTGGCAGGAAGTGGACCGAGTGCTGCCAGTGGTGCGGGGGGCACCTGCTTCTCACCTTGATGACGCTAATACGCGCTGTCCGCCTCTTGAACTCAAGATTTTGACCCTTAGGATTCGTACTCTTTCCCCTTCCCCGCTGTGCCTCTGGATGGCGTGATCGGATCCGATCTTTGTCTTTGTCCGCCCGAGGCTTGTTGGGCACGCTCGCGCCAGCTTGACCTCTCGGAAAGAGCGCCCTCTGATCCGCGAGATAATGGAGCACGGCCCAGGCCGCCGCTGCCAGGTGGCGCCCAGCACTCGCCGGATGGCGGCCTTGAGGCCATCAGGCTTCCTGGATCACCGAGACAAGCGCCTTCTCGACAGTACGCCGCAACTCGAGGAAGCTGGGGAAATACCTGCCACCGTAGCTTGGGATCTTGAGATGCACGATGCCCAGGCGCGTGCCGAGGTCCGGTCGCGGGAGCCTTGGCGGTAGGTTGCCCGCTCGCCGCTGCGCTCGTAAAGCGCGGCGCCGGTCATGCCCTCTGCATCGGATTCCATCAGGATCTGCAGTACGTTTTCCGCGACGCTACGCAGAAAGTCGCCTTCGTCGGCCTTCGCCATCAACTCGGCCAATGGTATCTTGTCGCCGCTCATCGAGGTTCTGCAGCTGGGGTCAAGTCGGGCAACTCCACCATAGCCGATCCTCCAAACGACCGCCTCATCCGGCCACCGGCTGGTCAGCAAATCTCCATCAACAGCGTGAACGTTATCGGTCATCGTGCAGCACCCCATCAGGATCAACGGCATACACCCGCATATCGAGTTCGATCCTGGGCTCGCTGGTTGCGCGCAGAAATGCCTCCCGGTGGGGGTTTCGTTTCGGCAGTCGCCATGCCGAGTGTCCGGCCTGCATAGAACACACCAAAGCTTCCATCGGTAAAAAACGGTGGCTTAGGGCGAGCAGGTGTGTAAATGCCGCCATAATCGCACCGGTGCCGGGCCGCTAAGGACCGCCGGTTTGAGTGCCCAAACTGGGTCACACGTGAGACAATTCACACATTCGACTACAGCCCGCAGGCCGAGGTGCCAGCGACGAACCCGGCGTGCTCGCAAGTCACTTGGTCTCAGCATCCCGGCCGAAAATTAATCCCGCTGCGTCTGCCGGTGATTGATGCGAGAGCAAGCTTCGGCCATGAGGAGGCTGATCGGAGGGAGGGCGTTCCAACAGGACTTCGATTCGCCCAATCTGACTTCACTGGTAGAACGCCGGAGCCTCTATACGATCCTGTCCCTCAATCCGGACCGGAACGCCACCGGGGTGATCGGCACTATGAATCCTGCGGGCCTCGGCCCGACAATTGGCCATCTTCGACCGTCGCGCACAGTGGCTCGCTATCCTTGCACAAGCGCCAACTCGGCTTGAACCTGCCGGCATCCTGCAAGCCGCCCCCTTCAAACCTCGCGCGCCGGCATGATCAGGACTCGTAGTCTTTGCCCACCCGCTCTGTCTTGCCGGAATGCTGTTGTTTGCTTGAGCCCTTCCTTCTTCGATCACTCATGTTTTCAGGTCCGGATCGCGCCGGCTCCGATAATGTGGATTGTTCAGCCGCCCCTGGAGTGCTTGCTGGCGTGTCACCAGGAGCAGAGGTGGTCAGGCCTTCGCTGGCCGATTCCTCTGGGCGCGGAACACCTACTCCCACAGCGTCACGTCTGGTGTCCATACTGTCTATCCAGGAATACTGCCGGGCCGCGACGACATCGTTTGCAGCCCGTTCGAGCAGCCATGCCTTGTAGGGGAGCGGTTCCGTTCGCGGGCGATCCTTTTTCCATTCGGAACGGGTCATGGCCCATCGTTCCGCCTGACGCACCTTCAGCCGGTCCCGCCTGATCCGAAACCGCAGTTTCAGCCCCTCCAACCAGAGCCGGCGCAGGCGACCGGGCTGCAGGTAGCTGATAATCAGCGCCCTCTTCACCTGCTCGCTCCGCCGCAGCCTGCCGTTTTCGTGTTGGCGGATCGCCTGCTCTTGGCTCCAGATCCTTTGCCACGCCTCGTCCTCGGTCGCCCTACTCGCGCGACGCTGCTCCGCTCGGTAGACGCCGTATGCTCTCTTCAGCGTGCTATGGTCGTTGATGTCCGGATCCGGAAACCGTTTCCACGCTGCTTCGGTCTCGGCCTGGGCGCGCGTAAGGCCGCGTCTCTGCTCCCCCTTCGGGCGGTCATTCGGTTTCGTCGCGATCGACCCGGCATGATCCCAACTCTGGAGGCTCGCCTGACGCCTTCCTCGCTTTGATCGCGCGGTTCTGGCGCGCAGCGCTGCCAGAATGTGCTCTGTCGCTTGCCAAGCGGATCGCAGGCTGATGATCCTGTGACCCGCATCTGGCCGCAAAATGGCCGTAGCCGCTTCAGCACGAGTTTGCACAACCGCCGCTGGATCAGCCCCAGGCTTCCACCCCTCCGGCCTGTTGCCCATCACATCTCTCGGCCCGGGTCTCGGCGCGCTAGCCTCAAGCGCGAGGGTCGAGCCCAGCGCCTTTGCCCTGCGTTGGCGGGCCGCCTCCCGACCCTGACTTGGTGTCCGCACAACCGCTCCACGCCCCGGGATCCCCGCCTTGGCCGTCAGAGCAGCCCGCGCCCTGCCCTCAGCATGATCGGGATAATCCCCCCATCGCGACGCCAGCGCACTGTAGCGGAAATCGGAACCGACCGCAGAGGCCTTGCATCCCGGTGCATCGTCATCGTGACCTTCCGCAAAAGCGAGCCCATGAAACGCTCGCCCGTTCTTCGTCGATATTCGCACCGTATGCTTGATGACGATGTTATGCTGGGCAAGGTCGACAGCGAATTCCTGCCAACTTTCTGCCTCTTTGGCCGCTTTGACGATCGCAGGCCTGGCTACTTCATACCACGGCAATCCGCCGCTGATCTCAAGCCGCACTCGATCCCGCTCGTTGAGCCGCGAGCGGATGGCTGGCGAACAAGCATCGCCAGAGGAGCGCCCCTCCACTTGCCGCTCACGCTGTGCTTCAACCATTGCCCGGTTATGCTTTCCCGGCACGATGGCAACGCCTCGCCGCTGAGCGATCTCAGCCATACATCGTTCGGAGTGGACCTTGTACCACGACATCAGTGCCGCCCGTCCATCAGGACCGACCCGATTTGCCACAACGTGAACATGGCGATTGTCGGTATCGTCATGGACCATGGCCATGTACTGGTGCCCGCCAAGCTGGATCGAGGCGAGCATCTTTTGAACATCAGCTTCGATCATCTCGTTTGTCGCCGGCTCATCCTGAACGTACGAAATAATCCAGTGAACGACCGGATCGACAGCTCGGCTCAGGTCAGCCTGAGCATCCATTTCCAGGGCGGCGGTTTCCAGGGATACCACGCCACGCGAGAACGAATGGCTCGGGCGATCACGCTCCTCGCCCTCAATATAAGCCTGACAGGCAGCAAAAGAGCCGACCCGACCTTTGAGCCCCAGCGGGGGCGGGATCGCCTTGCAGATAGGCATTTTAATCCCGGAGCCTCTTTAGAATGGCGACAATGGTACCCACGGCCTCCTGAGCCTCTTGTGCAAGGACAACCTGTCCGCCGTCGTCGGCTTGCTGTCGCAAGGCCAGCAGATCGAGACCGAGAGCGGATAAGGTGCGGACAGCCTCGCCCATCTCCGGCGCGAGCCGACGCTGACGGCCGACCTGATTCAGCGAGTGCCCGTCGTCCGTCATGAGCCGCGACCGGCAATAGTCGGATACAGTCATTCCTGCCGCATCAGCCTGCTGCGCCAGCATCGCCATCTCCATCGTGGTTAATCGCACCCGTAGAATCTCATCTCGCCGATCGCGTTCACCTTTCTGCGGACGAGGCATCTCAAACCTGCAGATGCGATGATGACCTGGGTACGCCATCAGGTGTCAAGATGACTACAATGGCAGGGCTCGTGCAGCGGCATTTCACCTCCGCATAGGTGGCATTGGCGCGATTCATAAAATGGTGTCCCTTCAAAAGGAGATGCCGGATCGAGGGTTGATAGCAGCTGACGTCGATACCCGCACTTGGTTTTTTGTAGTCACAACTCACCGCTGGCCCATTTCATAGGCTTTTGGGCTCGTCGCCCGCTTCGTGATCAAGCTGATTGCCGCCCGATAGCCGCGCGAATCGGGTCGATGCCAGAGCGAATCGGCAAAATTTCCATGCGAATCGGCAAATACCGCGATGTCGAATCGCCAAATTTGACAATGAAGAAGCACTTCCTTCATAGGCAAAATCGTGCGGCGCATCTGCCGCTCTGGCAACTCTTCCTGAACCAAAGTTGAGGTCCATCTGACTTGATAGGAGAACCAATGACCATTGAAGAACGCATCCGGCGGCTCGGCGAGTTGATCGAAGCCATGCCAATCCAGAAGAGCCCAACGCGAATGGCATTCGAGGCGAATTACGAGAAAATCGAGGGCGCCCTGGCGAATCGAAACTCATATGAAAGCATCTGCAGTTTCTTCGAGCAGCTAGAATTTGTCATCGCTCCGTCGACCCTACGTCAGTACGTGAGAGAAGAGCGCGCAAAAGGGAAAAAGGCCGCAGGCGCTGAGGTTACCGAGGAGACATCCGCATCCAAGGGCGATGAAAAAGGCAAAACGAAGCGCAAGAATAATGCCGGGGCCGCACCCAAAGCGGATAGGAAACCGCAAACCGGCGCTGAGGAAGCGCCAGCCGCCAGCACCCCTCCCGTTCAGCCCGCCTTGCCTGAAGTGCGCCAGCAGCCCGGCAAGATCCAGAAGGTGTTCTGATGCTGCTAATAGAGTCTACAGGTGAGAAGGGCGGCTGCGGCAAGAGCATTTTTGCGCAGATCCTCGCGTCATACTTCGGCATGAGGGAGTGGCGGTGGAGAGGCATCGACACCGACCCGGTTAACAAGCAACTTGAGACCCTCGGCGAAGAGCGAGTGACGGGTATAAACCTTCAAACGAGCGGCCACTGGATTGACGCAGAGGTCGAGAAATTCGGCAATCTCGTTGGCGAGGCGATGCAGTCCGGTGAGGTCGATGCGATTATCGTTGACCTCGGCGCGGCGCAACTTGGACTGGTCGACCGGGCATTGAGGGACATTGGTCTGGATAGCTGGATTGGTCGCGGTATCACACGGGTCTATGCATACTCAATCGTAGCATCCAATCAATCGCTGACGACCTTGGCGAACAACATGACCAATCTGGACGGTCGGCCCGATGAGCATTGGCTTGTCGTCCGCAATGGCAAGGACGGCGCGCTCGACTCCTACAACAACGGCTCGATCGTGCGCCCCCATCTGCTGAGCACCGGGGCCCACGAGATCGACGTGGAGGCCTTTCCGAACCCATCGATCTTCAAGCGATGGGCAGAGTCTGGTCAGCTGATTGGCGAGTTCGTTGCCAATAACCCCAGCTTTACCGCAGGCTCGATGATGACGACCTGGGCTAAGAGAATCTATGCGCAGCTCGATAGCTTTGGTCCGTTTCAGGGGGTGAATCCGTGAGCAGATCAGGAGATCATCGGACTCCGGTGACGCGGATCGATTATGTGGCGCGTGTGCTGGAAGGGCTGCAACCATCCGAGGCCGCCCAGTATCATGCAATGCTGTCGGAGGCAGCCTTGCGTCATGGGCTGCACTCGGACGTCGATCGGGACCATCCCGTCATTGGGGTGCTGGCGGAGATGACGCTTCACGGCACCAAGATGGCGAGTATTTTAGGGGAAATGAATGCGGTTGCTGCGCGGTGTGAAAACACCGTGCGGCAGAACAGGGAGATCCTGCGTGAGCTCGAAGCTCATGCGTTTCAGTTCCTAGATCGGATGAAGGCCGCTGAACAGAATGCTCTGGAGAAGATCCACGAGCCTTACAATGCCTTCAAGCAGAACGAGATCAAAGAGTTTCTTGAGGCGCAGCGGGTCCGGTCGGTGGAACTCGACAGAAGATTGACGACGATGAGGCGAACCATAGCCGAGGAACGGGCGAAAATGTATGAGGAAGTGCACGCCGCCGAGATGAAAGCCAAGCAGCGGGAGATAGCCGCGCATAAGCGCGAGGCGCTGGCCAGTCACATAATCATGAAGCCAGTAGGATGGGTGTTTGTTGGGGTTCTCATTACCTCGCTGCTGTGGAAGATCGTCGGATGAGAGAGGACATTGTGAGTGCTGACGATGATGGTATGATGGATACCAGATCTACTGACGCAGCCAATCCCAAGCTCACCTCGTCAGGGTTGTTGCACCTGACCGCAAAGATCGCCGCTGAGATCTATGTCGCTCGAGCGGGGGAACCCGTAGGTCCGCGTAATGCTCAACGAACCTATGAAATTCACGATGCTGTCAACGAGGCCGCGGCGCTTCTGACGGTGGCACTCACTCCATCCCTAGCCGCCGACAGCTATCGGATCGCGGCCGCTACCTACGGTGTGCCCTCGCTTCTGGATGCGGTTGCCGCGAACGAGACGGTGGACTAACCGCATGGGTGACGCCCAGGATTCGAGTGGCTGCCCATGAGAAAAGAGCGGGGGCGCGATGGCGCCCCTGCTCCAGAGAGTGACAAGGCGATGGTAGTCGTTTTGACGGGTGCTGCTGCCGCCTTTCGTGCGGTGAGAGATACCCCTCGGTTTAAAACAGGGCAGGCTCCGGCTGCCGACTGCGGGCGATCTCCGTGTCGAGTTCTGCCTGGATCTGCTCGATCCGGACTCGGCAATAGTCATAAGCCTTGGTGGCTCTGCGGAAATCCTCGAGCAAACCATCGATATCCTCCGGGCCGCCAGTGCGCAGGCGCTCGGCTGTCTCGCGCAGGATCTGATACTGGGTGGCGTAAGTCTGCGTCGACGCAGGTTCGTTAGTCTGGTTGCTATTCATGAGAGTGGGTCCTGTTGCTGTCGTGGCGGTGTCAGAAGAGATCCTCAGCGGTGGCGGCCACAGCGCCATCGGCAAGAATGAGGGTGAAGGTGGATGACCGGATGGCCGCTACGCTGGTCAGCATGCGGCGCTGCGGATCGAGGGCGATCGCAAATCCGCGCTCCAGCGTGCCCTGGACGCTGAGTGCCTTGGCTTCCCGGTGCAGGGCATCCAGTCGGTGCGATGCCTCAGAGCACGAGCGTCTCATGAGCTGCAGCACTTCACGGCGGAGGCTCTCGAGACTCTGCCGCTGGCGCGCCAGTAGAAGATGGCCCGCGCTACCGAGGGTGATGGCCTGAGTGCCCGTGTCATCCAGCGCAGCACAGCGTTTACGAAATTCAGTCAGAAGACGTTGGTGACGCTCGCCCAATTCCCGACGCTGCCGGCGTGGCAAGGCATCCGAGCCGTGCATCAGCTCATTGTAACACAGTTCGAGTTCACCCTGCAGGTGACTCAGCTCCAGCCGGATCATTGCCCGCCAGGTCTGCGCCACCTGATGGGCGCTTCGCGTCGTTACGCTCGCCTGAGCCACGACGGCTTGGACATCGCGGCAAAGGTCCTGCTGGATCTGCCCCAGCCTCTGAACCTGCTGGGGCAGATGTTGTTGGAGATTGTCCTGGATGTCCCAGTAATCGCGTCTGGCACGATCGGCCCGATCCCTGATCATCCGGATCACCAAGGCGGCGGCCTTGCTTGGAGTGTCCGCCGACCGCCACGCCACTTCGTCGAGGATCGAACGGTCGGTGGCGTGGCCAAGCCCCGTCACCATCGGAATCGGCAAGCGGCAAATCGCCCACGCCACGTCAGCATGGGACAACACCCGGAGACCGGCGGCGGCACCACCACCGCGCACCATCAGCACCAGATCGAGCCCGTCCCTCGCCGCGAGGTGTGCGACTTGGGCCAAAGCTGCGCATAAGGAGGCGCGGGCGCCAGCCCCCTCGAAGGTCGCAGGGATGGAGACAACCCTTAGCAGGCCATGGCGCGTCAGGCGCTCGAACTCCGGATGCACATCGGCCCAGCCATCGCTGCCTGCTGGGTGGATCACAGCGAGCCTCAGGATATCGGCGGGTGCCGCGAGCCTGGACTGGGCATCGAAGAGGCCCGCATCCTTGAGAGCCCGGCGCGTGGCTTCAAGCGCCTTGCGGAACTGGTCCTCGCTCAACGCCGGGCTGAGCCCGGTGACCTGCCCCTGCAGGTGATAATGAGGATGGAAGCTGATGGAAAGCTTCAGAAGTGCGCACGATCCCTCGAGAGTGGCAGGATCGAGCTCGAACCCGAACTCCTCCCGGATAGTCTCGAGGACTTTGCCCGACAGAAAGCATGTGAGTCGTGCACATCGCGCTGGATCGTCACAGTGTGTTTCAACGAGTTCGAGCTGGTGGCCAGCCTTGCCACGCCGGACTTTGAGGACCGTTGCCTCGATCCAGACCTCTCGAGGAAGCGCTTGGCGAATAGCCCGTCGGGTGCTGTCCAGGAGTTCCCGCAATGTCATCTGTAGGATAGGTGTTTCAGCAGTGGTGGGCAGCGACGGCTGTTCAAGAAAAAGCATTGGTATGTCGTTCGATTCAAAATGGATGACGTGGGTGAATTTGCTGCTGCTGGGTGCCGGAGACTCATCGATGGCCTCGCCAGTGTGGTGGTTCTGTGATTAATTCTTGAGGACGAGACCAGTAATTTGGGCTTGCAGGCCATAGCGGAGCTGAAACTGGCACGCGAGCGTCACGAATGCCCCATGGCCCTGCAGGCTTTGAGGGCCGAAACGGGCTCCGGATTCCGAGTTCCTGGCGGCGATAACCCTGTCCAACAGGAAGCAGAGCAGGCCGACCCGTCGTGACGGGTCCACCGTATCGCTCTCACCGAGGTCAACCCGATATCCCGCAGGCAGCCGATCGCATTCATGAGAACTCATGTGATGGTTCTTTCTCAAATGTCAGTTAGTATGAACTCGTCTGCTTGAGATTGCCGACGAGAATAGCTGGTGTTTTTACGCCTTGTTCTTCCTGGGATTTTTAGGTCCGATCCACTCGGATCTATTTTTCTATTCTGATGATGGAAAACCATTTGTCTTTCGGGAACTTGTCCAACTGTTCATTCCCTCAGATGATCTCCGAACTATCCTCATGCTGAGGAGCTTTCAGGGTGCTCGTTTGCAGAGTTCGCCCATGCTACTGGCCTCCCCTGCCCCTACCAAGACTGTATAGAGGCATACTAAGTAGGTCGCCAAAAGTTCTGCAACAGGATTCTGAGCCAGAAGTGTTTGGATGCCATGCCGGCCTTGCGACGCGCCTGTTGCGGCGTCAGCGTCAGAACCCAAGCCGCGGCGTCGGCGGCCAGAGCCTCGATGGAGGCGGTCTGTCGGTTGGCCGCTACCAGCCGCTTGAGCTCGCGCCAAAGCTGATCCATCGGGCTCAGTTCTGGCGCCTGCCGGGGCAACCACACGAACCGCATGCGCAGCCGAGCGGCCAGGGCTTGGGTTTGCGGGGCAGTGTGGGCGCTGGCCCGGTCGGTCAGCAGCCAGAGCCAGCCGGCACCGCGATACCGGCGCCGCAACGCGCGCAGGAACGCCTGGGCATCGGCCTGACCGGCGTGGCAGCGGACCAGCACCACCCGGCGAGCGGTCCGTAGGTCAATCGCCCCAAACAGCACCCGCTTGGCATTGCGGCCGGTGATCGGCACGACCGCCTGCTTGCCCTTGAGTGCCCAGGTCGCGCGCAGCGGCGGGAACAGCCGCAGCAGCGTCCAGTCGAGGCACAGCAGCCGATCCCCCCTGTGCCAACCCATCTTCAGACGTCGGGTGATCCCCCCTTTTTCTGCGCCAGATGAGCCGCGCGCGCGACATAGACATAGCGCGGGCGCTTCCAGCGATAGCCCGCCTCGTGCAGCCGGCGCCGCAGCGTCCGCGGGCTGACCGCGAGGCCCTTGGCGGCCAGGTCGTGCGCCAGCAGCGGCACCGTCCAGCTCGTGGCCTGATAGCCGCAGCGGCGGGGATCGCGCGCCAGGGCCGCCGCCAGCCGCTGCGGCGTCAGCCTCGGCTGACGGCGGGGCGCCCGCTGCGCGGCCGGTCGTGGAGCGCGCTGGCCTCATGCTCGGCCCGGTACTGCACCAGCCAGCGGTGCACGCTGGAGCGATTGACCCGGCAGCGGCGGGCCGCCTCGGCCACGGAATGCCCCTCGGCCACCAACAGCAGCGCCTCAAGGCGGCGATACACACGGGCCTCGCGGGCGCCGGCTAGCGCGGCAGCAAGCCGCTTGCGATCCGCCTCATCGAGCCATGTCTCGGGAGAGTGATCATGTCGTTGCATGCTCCCCAGGGAACACCCGCGGCTCTCGTGTTGCAAGTCTTATGGCGACCTACTTAGTCTGGTGGCTTTTGCTACCGAACGTCGAATCGATCGAGACGATTCGACGAGGCTGGCGCTCCACGACAACCGATTAGATCTCAATCGCGAACCACATGATCAAGCACGGATTCGACAGCGCTTTCATCCTACACAAGCTCGGCTACTTCTGGATCCAGAGCAGGGGGCGCCCGACCAGGATACGCTCGCCATCATCGCTCAGGTGCTGCCAATGGCCGGGTCAGCTGAACAAGCCTGGAGTTGGTACCAGACCCAGGCGCTTCCGAGCTTCGGCGACCTAACGGCTGAGGAACTCGTGAAACATGGAAAGCTCAATGCTGTGAAGAGATACTTGAGCCGTGTTGAAATCGGCGGCTTTGCCTGACACGGAGGATGTTCGTACCGCTTGAGTTGCTCACTGGAAGTCACATGCGCCTTCCGCTGCGCGGATGACCTCTTCAATATGCTTCGACCGCAGCCGGTCGATTGGAGGCTCGCCACTCGTGTAGCAATTTGCTGTAACCAACCACTCCCACGCCTCCTCTGAAGACGGGAAGTACCCGACAACCCTATCCAGCCCTTCAATCGGCTGAGAATGATCAAATTGGCGCGCTGGGTAGACGAATTCATTGGCATCCTTGCGGAAGGCTATGGCCTTCCTGTCATACCTCCACTGATCGAGTGCTGCGACCGAGACACCAAGCCTCTCCGCCATGCTGTCAATTCCGAGGAGCTCAGATTCCGCCCAGTCAGTCGAGTCATCATCGACTGTTATCTCCTCCAGTCGTGCCAGACCCTCCTCAATACTGATCAACGGTCCGAGGCCCGAACCTTTGATAACGCGAGCCCGCCTTCCGGTATCGCTGATCGGGGTATGCAAGGGGCCAGTGCCGTATTCCGCTCTCTGGATGGCGGCAAGGAGGTCCTCAGGGAGTTCTCCAATCCTATGGACTTCGCGCCTGGTATACTCTTCGAAGTCTGAGATGAGCATCGCCGGCATGCCGATTGCTCGTGGCCCATCGACGTCGGCCGACGGGGTGTCGCCCACGAACAGGACCTCCGCCGGCGGAAAGCCCAACCGATCGCAGATCAGATGGAAAATGGCCGGATCCGGTTTTACCAGTCCAACCTCGTAGGAGAGGATCACGGCATCCGGAGTGTCTGGCAGGGCGGAGAGAAGCGGTGGGCCATACGGAAGCGCCAGGTTGGAGCAGACACCGATCCGCAGGCCGCTGTCTCGCAGAGATCGCCAGATTTCGGCGATCCCGGGCCGGATGCGAACCGAGGTACATTCAGCCTGCAGGTCGGCTTCCAGTTCCGCCAGGCCACCCTCCCCGAGCTCGTGGCTAACACCTGCTGCGACTTCCCGAAGGTTGAGAGGCTTCGTGAGGACCTCCTCAGCTGTGATGCTTGTCACCCCTCCCCGCAGCAGCGCCCGAAATGGCCGGCGCTTGTCGGCGATCTCCACCAGCGTCCCGAAGGCGTCAAAACAGATGGCTTGGATCATGTGAACCTCGAGGCCATTACGGTGGAGGGTTCAATCTCGTATCGAGCGCGAGCCGCTCTCGCGATCTCAGCTGATAGGCTTCCTGCGCAGTGGTGCTGTCGAAAATCAGGTTCCAGCTGTGCATGGTATCGGAACCGGCCTCTGTGCTTCAGATGATCCGCGAAGTCCGCGACCTCGCCGGCAGGATCGGTTTCTCAGCAGAAAGCCTTCCAGCTGCACTCACATAGGATTTCCGGCTTCGCTCCCACAAGCATGTTGGCGACGCTCACACGTACACGCCGTGCTCAATCCGTCCAAGCTGCGTGAGGACACGTTCGGCCTTATCTTGCAGCACGAGATCCAAAGGTGTCGTCTGCAGGACCTGGTTATACTCAAGGAGCCACAGCAGGCCCTCATCGCCATAAACCTCCCGTGCCCTTCCGATGACTGTGGCGATCTCCGGTCCAGATCCTTTCAGAGCCCTGAGCTGCTCGATTTGCTCCTCAAGGCGGGCAATCGTCTGGTCAATGGCGTGGTCAGTGTTCGCGGCAGTGTAGGGCTTGAAGTCTCGATCAGGTTCAGTGGGCGGCATGTGGTCTCCCCCGCGAAGGAACTTCAGGAGCACGAACTGGCCTGCCTCAGTCGCCATGAGCTCGTCCGGAGAACGCCCGCCGAACCACAGGTGAGGTCTCGTCAGGAAGCCCTCAGGATCATCGTAAAGATCTGCCATGAGGGTGCGGATCTCGTCGGCCATCTGTGTCATGGTCGAGAGTCTAGCATCACGTCTGATTGCGGCCAATTCTGTCGGAGGTCGCGATTGCCATCGAGCTGACGTGAACGATAATTCCTATCGAGCGTATGGGGTTTTCCGACGAGCGGTCATGACCTCCACCGCGTCTCATCCGGACATCATGGCGGCGATCGAACGCCGCTGGACGATCCATGCACTTCGGCGATTCCGTGAGTGGTACAATCCCGATGATTATGAGCCGGATTCCTTGATTGACCTCGTCGATCGGATCGAACTCAAATATCGGGCTGCCTTCGCGAACCCCTGCTGGGATCCGCATTCCAGGGTCATGGTCATCGCAAAGCTGACGCTCCGCAATCGCGCCGTCTCCCCGAAGGTGAGGATCGTCTACCAGCGACGAGAGCGCATGATTGTGACCGCACTGCCGCTGAAGCTGGACCCGAACCGGCCCAACAAGAAGACGCTGACGGTCTGAATCACCTCCCTTTGGATCGGGCTAACGTCGAGAATTGAGACCGTGGCAGGCGATCGACCATGGAGTTTTGACAAGAAGTCGGTAACCGGTGCCGTGGCAGGGTCCTCTGACAGGAGGATTGCATGCGGACCAATCAGCGGCTGGCCGAGCTCTGGCTCGACGCCCTGGCAACAGAGCTCGGGGCCTCGGCCGGCACTATCGACACCTACACCGACGATCTCAGCTGCTATCTCGCCTGGCTCGACGAGAACAGCCTCGGCCTGGACGAAGTCGGCCTGGAGCAGATCCGAGATTACATCGCTTTTCTCGACCAGCGCGGCTATGCCGGCTCGACCATCGCCCGAAGGATCACGGTGGCGCGTGGCTTGCACAAGTTCCTGATCGCCGAGGATCTCGGCGCGCGCGATCCCACCTCGCATCTGTCGGCCATGAAGCAGGCTCGGAAACTGCCCTTCGTCCTGTCCGTTGCCGAGACGGAAGCGCTCCTGGAGACCGCGCACACTCTCGCCGCCGATCCCTCGGTCGGCCTCTACCGGCAGGCCGGCTATGCCCGCAGGGCTGCCCTGTTCGAGACCCTCTATGCCTCCGGCATGCGCATCAGCGAGGCCCTGTCCCTGCCCTCCGATGCTGCGCCGCCCGGCACCCGCATGTTGCTCGTGCGCGGCAAGGGCGACAAGCAGCGCCTCGTGCCACTGCACGAGCGGGCGATTATGGCCATCGCCCAGTGGCAGAAGCTGGCCAGCGCCTACTCCGGTGGAGCGCCCTCCCCTTGGCTGTTCCATTCGGTCCGCAACGGTAGCAAAGCGCTGACCCGCCAGGCGGCCCTGCTCGAGATCAAGGAGGCGGCGGTGGCGGCAGGGCTGGCGAGCCCGGAGCGGGTCTCACCGCATGTGCTGCGCCATGCCTTCGCCACTCATATGCATTCCGGTGGCACCGACCTGCGCGTGCTGCAGGAGCTGCTCGGCCATGCCGGCATCGAGACCACCCAGATCTACACCCACTTGGATACCTCGCGCCTCCACCAGATGGTCCGCGACCTCCACCCGCTCAATGAGGAACTGGAAATTTGAGGAACCGGGCAGCCGAACTCACAAGTCAGGTGTTGGAATTTGGGAGTTCGTACCGATTCGGACCTGCCACCGGGTTCAGGATCTTAGCCAATGGATGACCTATTGCACCCAGGCACGACCAAGACGTTGCTGATCGTGTGTCATTCGATGACTGGCGGCACCCGTCAGATGGTTGATGCTGCTGCCCGTGGGGCAGCTTCAGAGTCGACCGTTCGCGTCCGCCTGCTTCCGGCACCGGTTGCTCAGGCTGCAGATCTTCTGGAAGCGGACGGCTATCTCTTCGGCACTCCCGAGAATTTGGCGGCCATAGCCGGGCTGATAAAGGACTTCTTCGACCGAACCTACTATCCAGCGCTTGATCGGATCAGCGGGCGTCCTTACGCGACGCTGATCTGCGCCGGCAGTGAGGGTCACAACGCAGCCCGTCAGATTGAGCGCATTGCGACCGGATGGCGGCTCAGGGCTATTGCTGATCCGCTGATCGTCTGCACCCACGCGCAGACGCCGGAAGCGATCTTAGCTCCCAAAGTCATCAGCTCAGACGATCTGAAGCGCTGCGAAGAGCTCGGGGCCGCGCTCGCGGCAGGAATGGCTATTGGGATGTTCTAGACCGCAAGATGGCTCGTAACGAGCATGATCGGATTGAAGAGGCCCTTTGTCAGCGAACAGGCTCAACGCTGCCATGGCATGATCGGTCAGCCTCCGCATCTTCTACTTCAGCATTCGGGATGGCGCACACCACCGCGTCTGTCACAGCCATCTCCTATCCATCTCTGAGCGCGTAGCCACGTCGGCGCTTTCGCCGGAGCCAAGTCTCAAGAGCTTCCACAGCCTTCGACTGGGTTTCATAAATCTCGATCCGCGTCTGACCAGGTTGGCCAATGCGGCCCCACGCGCGGATTAGCGTGGGGTCACCAAACAGGCTGGGCTCGATCGCCAGGACATAGTAGCGGGCCATGTTGCAGCTGGGATCGCACCTGTGAAGCACCAGGTACTGGATCGTGTCTTGGGACATGCCCTCATGTTGAGCAAGCCACGTGGCGAGGTCCAATCAAAGTCATGAATCCATTGCGGCGCAACGATTCACAACAGTCATGGACCCTGCTGACACACCAAATTTTGCCCTGTTTCTACACTCTGTTTCTACATCGGGTATGAGCCTGGTTTGAGACGGCCTCAGTTAAGCCTTGAATTCAGGCGGCCGAGCATCAGGCCTGGCTGCCGTCGCTCTCCTCCTCGAAGGTAACCGCAACATCGGCGTTGGCCGAGAGTCGGACCTGATTACCCTCGATGTCCGCGACCAAAGCCGTCGAGATGTAGTGGTGATGGCCCTTGTGCGTCCCCTCCCCGCTGTCCTTCCTGGTCAGCTTGATGCGGTCTCCGTCGAGATGATCGACCGTGCCGACGTGGGCGCCGTCAGCGCCGATGACTTCCATATGTTCCTTGATCTGGCTGATGTCTGTCACGGCTTCCTCCCTTATCGCCCAGGTTGGAATAACGCACCGAATGCCAATAGGATGCATGTTCTGGCCGCTTAGCTTTTCCTGGCGGAGAGCGACGCGAGAAGGATGACGATCCTCTCAGGGGAGGCAGCCAGCTGGCTTGCCATTTCGGCTTCGAGCTTGTCGAGAAACTGTGGGAAACTATGGGATTCTGGGGTCACCGGCGCCGCCGTCGAGGCCGAGGGCCAGTGCCAAAAGGATCAACACTCGGCGCCAAACACATCGACCCGGCCCTTGCAACACTCTCCTCCCCGATATCCACAGGCGCTTGGGCGAACATCACATTGACTCTGCGCAGCGGCATATGTTCTTGTTTTGTTCCATTTGGTTGTAGGAGGGAGGTGAGCTTGACCGATGGCCACCCGGCGCGAAGTCATCGACGACTTGCGGCGCCAGATCGAGAGGCTCGGCGGGGCTCATGGCTCACGCAAGCCCCTGCCCTTTGGCGTCTCGGCGCTCGACCGGCATTTGCCGGGAAGAGGGCTTACCCTCGGATCTCTGCACGAGGTGATCGAGGAGGGGCCCGCGTCGGAGTTTGCCGGAACCGCCACGTTCTTCGCGGCCGGGATTGCCGCCCGTCTCAAGGGGCCGGTGCTCTGGTGCCTGACCCGGCGCGATCTGTTTGCGCCCGGCCTGATGAAGGTTGGCCTTCATCCGGATCGTGTCATTTACGCCGAGACCTGCCGTGATGCCGACGTCCTGCCTCTCATCGAAGAGGGCCTCCATCAGAAAGGCCTCGGCGCGGTCATCGGCGAAGTCTCCCGGCTCGGCCTCACCGCCTCCCGTCGCCTGCAAGTTGCCGCGGAGGCTTCAGGCGTTCCCGCCCTAGTCATCCGGCGTTGGTGGACGGTCGCCCAGAAGGACCTGACCCAGCTTCCCACCGCTGCCTCGACGCGATGGCGCGTGTCGCCGGCCCCGTCAGAGGTTGTTCCTGCCTCTGGCCTCAGACGCGGCCGCTGGCAGGTCGAACTCGTGCGCTGCCGGGGTGCACAACCCCATTCCTGGATTTTGGAGGCCTGCGATGCGCAGGGTCGTCTCGCTCTACCTGCCAACCTGGCCGACCGACAGGATCAGGCGCAAGTTCGGTGATCCCCCGCGCGAGAAGCCGCTTGTGACCGTGATCAAGCAGGGCTCGCGCCGCCTGATTGCGTCTGCCTGTCCGGTCGCTCAAAAGGTCGGATTGATCGAGGGGATGGCAGTTGCCAAAGCACAGGCCATGGTCCCGGATCTGCATATCATCGATGCCGATCCGGACGGTGAAAGGGCATCGCTGCGTCAACTCGCAGAATGGCTGATCCGCTTTTCGCCCGTCGTCGCATCTGATCCTCCAGACGGCATCTGGATCGACATCGCGGGAGTGGAGCATCTGTTTGGAGGCGAGGAAGCGCTGCTCAAGAAGCTGATTGATCGTGTCGAGAACAACGGTATTCATGCCCACGCAGCGATCGCCGATGTGCCAGGTGCGGCATGGGCCCTTGCGCGGTATGGCAGGGGCGGAATTATTCCGGCAGGCCGGACGGTCGATACCGTTTCGACCTTGCCCGTGCAAGCCCTCAGGCTCTCTCATGAGACAGTGAGTACCATGCATCGCTTGGGTGTCGAGCGTATTGGTCAGCTCGCCGCCATGCCACGGGCCCCGATGGTGCGCCGCTTCGGCCGCGAAGCAAGTCTGCGCCTGGACCAGGCGCTGGGGCATGCCTTCGAGCCGATCACGCCGATCATTCCGGAGGAGGCGGTTCTTGCATCCCGCGCCTTTGCGGAGCCGATCGGCCGTTTGGAGGACCTACAGCTTGTGGTGCGACGGCTCTCAGAGGAGTTGTGTCAGACATTGGAAAAGCGCGGCGAGGGTGTCCGTCGGCTGGACCTGATCGTTCGCCGGGTGGATCAGAAAGGGGCGTCACTCCGCGTCGGGACAGCCAAGGCCACCCGGGACCATGTTCACTTGGCAAAGCTGTTCGATGAGAAAATTGAGACGGTCGACCCGGGATTTGGCATCGAGGAAATCGTCCTCGTCGCCAACCGCGTCGATCCGCTTTCCGAGAAGCAGACGGTCGCAAGAGGGATCGAGGCCGAGGACGAAGCCGTCGACCTGAGCCAACTCGTTAACCGGCTGACCGCTCGCATTGGGGAGGACCGCGTCTATCGGCTCGCTCCGGTCCAGTCCCTGGTGCCAGAGCGCATGACAAGGAGGATTTCCCCTCTCGCGCCGCCGTCGGAATCTACCTGGCCGGAGAACCTGGAGCGTCCCACCCGCCTCCTCGATCCGCCGGAATCGATCATGACGACAGCCTTGCTGCCGGATCACCCGCCGGTGTCGTTCATCTGGCGTCGGGTCCGCTACAAGGTCATGAAGGCCGATGGGCCGGAGCGGATCACCTCCGAGTGGTGGCTCGGCGATGAGCAGAAGAGAATCCGGGATTATTACCGGCTTGAGACTATCGAAGGCTCTCGCTTCTGGATCTTCCGTGACGCACCGATGACCGGGGGCGGCCGCTGGTGGATGCACGGGTTCTTTGCATGACCGTGTATGCCGACCTGCAGGTCACCACTCATTTCTCGTTTCTGCGTGGCACATCGAGCCCGGCCGAATTGTTCGAGCAGGCCAAACTGCTCGGGATATCTACGCTGGGCATTACCGACCGGAACTCTCTGGCCGGCATCGTCCGGGCCTACGAGGCTGCGAAGGAAACCGGTGTGCGCCTGGTGGTCGGATGCCGCTTGGATCTGACCGACGGCACGTCGCTCCTGGTCTATCCGACGGATCGTCCGGCCTATTCCCGGCTGTGCCGCCTGCTGAGCATCGGGAAAAGCCGCGGCGGAAAGGGAAAATGCTTTCTGACATGGGAGGACGTCGTTGCCTGGAATGAAGGATTGCTAGCGATCCTCCTTGGCGATGAAGCAAACGCCCCACTCAAAGCCAACCTGTCGCGCCTGAAGTCCACCTTCGGCAACCACTCCTATATGGCTCTGATCCGCCGGTTCTCGCAGAACGATCACCTGCGCCTCCATGAGCTTGAAGAAGCCGCCCGGATCGCCCGCGTCCCGACGGTCGCATTGGGTGACGTCCTCTATCACCATTCGGATCGGCGCCGGCTGCAGGATGTGGTCACGTGCATCCGGGAGGGCTGCACGATTGACACCGCGGGCTACCGGCTGGAGCGCAATTCGGATCGGCATCTGAAGGATCCTACGGAGATGCAGCGTCTGTTCGAGCGACACCCCGGAGCCTTCCAGCGGATCCAGGAAGTCCTTGATCGCTGCACGTTTTCGCTCGACGAGCTGCGCTATCAGTATCCGACCGAGACCGATCCGGGTGAGACCGCTCAGGAGAAGCTGGAGCGCCTGACTTGGGAGGGCGCGAACAGGCGCTATGCGGACGGTATCCCTGATACGGTGGCCGGAACCATCCGGCATGAGCTCCATCTGATCGAGAAGCTGGACTACGCGCCGTACTTCCTGACGGTCAATGCCATCGTCCAGTTTGCGCGAACGCGAGGCATTCTGTGTCAGGGGCGCGGCTCGGCCGCCAACTCCGCTGTCTGCTACGTCTTGGGCATCACCTCGATCAACCCGATCGAGCACGATCTCCTGTTCGAGCGGTTCGTGTCTGAGGAGAGGCGCGAGCCGCCCGATATTGATGTGGACTTCGAGCATGAGCGTCGTGAGGAAGTGATCCAATGGATCTACGACACCTATGGCCGCCATCGTGCCGCTCTGACTGGAGTGGTGATTACCTATCGCGCGCGTGGCGCCGTGCGGGAAGTTGGCAAGGTCATGGGCCTGCCGGAGGACGTGACCGCCGGCCTGTCCGGCCTCGTCTGGGGCTGGGGCAACGATGGCGTGACGGAGAAGGAGGCCCAAGAGCTCGACCTCAATCTCAAGGATCCGCGGCTGCGGATGACGCTTGAACTGGCGTCCGAGCTGATCGGAGCACCCCGTCATCTCTCGCAGCATCCGGGTGGCTTTGTGTTGACCCAGGACCGTCTCGACGATCTTGTGCCGATCGAGCCTGCCGCCATGGAGAACCGGCAGGTGATCGAGTGGGACAAGAACGATATCGATACCCTGAAATTCATGAAGATGGATGTGCTGGGTCTCGGCATGCTCGGCTGCATGCGCCGGGCCTTCGATCTCCTGCGGGAGCATAAGGGCGAGGAGCGGGAGATCGCCACGATTCCGCTGAATGACCGCCCGACCTACCGCATGATCCAGAAGGCGGACACGGTTGGCGTTTTCCAGATCGAGAGCCGCGCCCAGATGGCGATGCTGCCGCGGATTAAGCCGGCCAAATTCTATGACATTGTGATCCAGGTGGCGATTGTCCGGCCCGGACCGATCCAGGGCGATATGGTGCATCCCTATCTCCGGCGCAGGGAAGGTCATGAGAAGCCGGAATATCCCCGGGCCGAGTTGCAGCGGGTTCTGGAAAAGACCCTCGGCGTGCCGCTCTTTCAGGAGCAGGCCATGAGGGTGGCCATCGAATGCGCCGGGTTTACGCCATCCGAGGCGGACCAACTCAGGCGGGCGATGGCGACATTCAAGCTGACGGCGGGTGTCACCAAGTTCCGGGACAAGCTCGTGAGTGGCATGACCGCTCGTGGCTATGACGCTGAGTTCGCGGAGAGGACCTTCAAGCAACTTGAAGGGTTCGGATCCTACGGATTCCCGGAGAGCCATGCGGCGAGCTTCGCCAAGATCGCCTATGCCTCGTCCTGGATGAAATGCCACCATCCTGACGTCTTCTGCTGTGCCATCCTGAACGCCCAGCCGATGGGGTTCTATGCCCCCGCACAACTGGTTCGGGACGCGCGAAATCACGGCGTCGAAATCCGGCCGGTGGATATCAACCACTCCCGTTGGGATTGCACACTCGAGCCGACGCGAAACCCGAAGCGGTTCGCGGTCCGCCTCGGGTTAAGGCTCGTTGCAGGATTGAAGAACTCCGAGGCGGCCATGATCCCATTGGCCCAGGCGGACTATCCTTTCACATCGGTCGAGGATCTCTGGTGTCGGGCTGGAATTTCTGTCGCGGCTCTCGAGCGACTGGCGGACGCGGACGCCTACGGATCTATCGCTGTTAGTAGACGCGACGCTCTCTGGACCATCAGAGGTCTTTCGGATGAGCCCCTCCCCCTCTTTGCAGCAGCCGATGAGCGGGACAGTCAGATCCGGCCGGAAGGCTATGAGCCGCATGTCGAGTTCACGCCCATGACCGAGGGCCGAGAGGTCGTTGAAGATTATCGATCAAAGGGGCTGACGCTTCGGGAACACCCGATTTCCTTTCTCCGGGAGGAATTACGGCGCCAGCGAATTCATCGCTGCTCGGCAATCCGCATGATGAGGGATGGCCGCCGGCTGACAGTCGCTGGGATGGTTCTGGTACGGCAGAAGCCGGGGTCCGCAAAGGGAGTGATGTTCATGACGATTGAGGATGAGACCGACATGGCGAACCTCGTCGTCTGGCCATCGCTGTTTGAGAAACAGCGCCGGCTGATCCTCTCCGCAGGAATGATTGGGTGTCGTGGACGCCTCCAGAAGGAGGGCGGGGTGATCCATGTTGTCGCCGAGCACATCGTCGATCTATCGCACCTGCTGCGCTCCGTCGGCGACCGGAATCAACCATTCCAGGTGGAATACGGTCGAGGAGACGAGGCGAAGCTCGGAACGCGTGAAATCCTCAGGCAGGGCGCGCGGGATCCCAATGGGGAACTTCCGGTGGCGCAAACCAATCCGGCATCAGCCATTGAGATCAGATTTACCGCTCGTAATTTCCACTGAGCTTTTGCGCCCCTACTCTCTTCCTTCGGTAAGGGATCGGTACGATTGCAGGCTTGGAGGATAATGCAACGAGGGCCTTCTACATGGAGCACGAGATGGGAGCAGGAACAGGTCGATCCACGTCCGACCTTGTGGGTGACATCGAGGATCTGAAATCCAAGATCGAGATGATTCACGGTCGGATTTCGGAGCATCAAAGAGAAATGACGGCCCTGCAAGGTGAGGTCGCGCAGATGGAAGCGACGCGTCGTTCCCTCCTCGCCGAGGTCGAGCGACGCTCGCGTCCGACAGAGGATGTCCGTATCACTGACCATGCCTTACTGCGATATATCGAACGGGTGTTCGGGATCGACGTCGATGCTTTGAGGCGGGAAATCCTAACCGATGGCGTCGCGAAGGGCATTGAGCACGGCGCATCGACGATTACGGTCAATGGTATCCAGTTCCGCGTGAAGGATCGGAGTATCGTGACTGTGATCGGGGGCGATCAGAAGACCCATCGGAAGAAGTCAAAGGCTCATCACCGCAGCCGGCGCCCCGAACAGGATGACATCAACACACAACTCGCGGATTACTATAATCCAGACGGTGCCAGCGATTAGCGGAAGGCCTGAGGCTACGTACACTGCATCCGTCAGACCGGTTCGCGTCACTTTTCTGTTTGTTATCATCCTCGCGATCATGCACCCCGCCCGCCGTCCTTCACTTTTGCCTTCCAGAGGTGAAGAGCCTCCTGCATGCGGATGAAAATCTTAGGGCCATTACCGCACAATTCATCTATTCGAGATGCCATCTCGGGAGAAACATCAACCTCCTCTGAGAGAAGGCTATGCACCTGCTGAGCAGCCTTTGACAGAAGGCTGATGGCCGGCAAGACATCCGCGCGAAGAATTGCGCCGGAATGGGTTAGGCTCCCATATTCTGACAATGAGTTGGGAACTCCTTAGTCATCGTCTGTAAGTCCAGACGTCCCTCGAAGAACTCCGCTACTGGTGCTCGCTGATCGGGCGTTGATTAAGGACGGTCAAGATCCGCAATGTCATCTGCAAGAAGAGCTCTTAGTTCATGAGGCGTCTCCTTTGCCAATAATACTCGCCTCGGATCATTGCCGCCATGGCCTCCAACGATGCCCGATAGCTCATCATGTCGTTCGCCGTTGACGATGATTTCAATCTCGTTGAGAACGTCATCCATGTCGTGAGAGTGGCTACTGGCGATCTGCTTGCGTCCCTCGACGGCAGCGAGAATGTCCTTCCCCTCGCCAGCGAGATACAGCTTGAGGGCTCGGACCATGATCCACGATCTCGTCCGGTCCGTAGCTTCTGCGATCCTCTCGATTTCGCGCAGAACTCCAAGGGGTAGCCGTAGAGTGATTGGGTCCGACAGTTCCTGCTGCGGCATGAGGATCTCCTCTTTGCAATACCGTGTATTAGAAATCTGCTGACAGGTCATGTTCCGACGCCGAGTATCGGAGCGACAAAGTGGCGGGGCTCCTGGATTGCATCACTCGGCACCCTGCCCCCGAGCGACGTCCACCACTTCCTCAATGCGCCCTTCTCGGAGAGCATCAAGGGGAGAATGCCGTTCCAGCGCATTGTCTGGAACCAGGAGCCACTCCAACCGCATCCATCGGCCCGGAGCGGCATGACGGCCAAAGCCTCCGCGAGACCAGGGACTATTCCATCCAGCCCAAACTGGCAGGCCGGGCACCCGTGGTCGTCCCCTGCCCTTATAGCGATGATCGTTCCGGCCTTGCGCCGCTCCTCGATCAATTGCTCTGGGACCTTAAGGAGTCGGCCCTGAATAACCCACAACTTCTTGGGGCAGAAGGATTCTTCGCCCTCGCGAAGCATCGTAAAATGCTGGTTCCTGGGTGCTGACCCGCACAAAGCTGGTGTATTTCATGGGACCCAAACCGACGCTGCCGAGCTCCGGCGATCTCTACCGCAGCCGGCTCGATCAGATCCTCGATTCCCGGCACGAGCTCTTTCGCCTGGCCGGTCTGATCGACTGGAGCAGGTTCGATCACGAGTTTGGCCGCTTCTATCGCCCGCTCGGACGGCCTGCCAAACCGACCCGGCTGATGGTTGGGCTGTCGTATCTTCAGCACACCTTCAACCTGTCCGATGAGGCGGTGGTGCAGCGTTGGATCGAGAACCCGTACTGGCAATGGTTCTGCGGCTGCGAGTACTTCCAGCATCATTTGCCCTGCGATCCCAGCTCGCTCACCCGCTGGCGCAAACGGCTCGGACCCGACGGACTGGAGAAACTGCTGGCTGAAACGATCCAGGCCGGGTTGGAAAGCGGCGCGGTGCGGCCCTCCAGTTTGGAGCGGATCAGCGTCGACACCACCGTGCAGCCCAAGGCCATCACTCATCCGACCGACGCGAAGCTCTATCTCAAGGCGTTGCAGGCTCTGGTACGGCAGGCCAAACGGCATGGTCTCCGGCTGCGCCAGGCCCACACGCGTCTGGCCAAACGGGCGGCCGTGCAGGCCGGCCGCTATGCCCATGCGCGGCAGATGCGGCGCATGCGGCGCGAACTGAAGCGGCTGAAGACCTATCTCGGGCGGGTCTACCGCGATGTCGCCCGCAAAGTCACAGGCGATGAGGTTCTCTCACGCCGATTTGCTCCTCTGCTCGGCCTGACGGAGCGCCTCCTGATGCAGGAGCGCACGAGCAAGAACAAGGTGTACAGCCTGCATGCGCCCGAGGTGGTGTGCATCGCCAAAGGCAAGGCGCATCGGCCGTACGAATTTGGCTCCAAGGTGGCTGTGGCGGTGACCAACCGGGAGGGCTTCGTGCTCGCGTCCAAGGCGCTGGAGGGCAATCCGTATGATGGCCATACGCTCAGCGCTACCGTGGATCAGGTGACGGCCTTGAGTGGGGCTGAGCCGGATCGCATTTACGTCGACCAGGGCTATCGCGGGCATGACTACGCCAAGGCGGAGCGCGTGTTCATCACGCGACAGCGGCGCGGCCTCACACCAACGATCAGACGGGAGCTGAGACGACGCTCAGCCATCGAGCCGATGATTGGGCACATGAAACAGGATGGGCGACTTGGACGCAATCACCTGCTCGGAGCTGCGGGCGATGCGGTGAATGCGCTGCTCGTGGCCGCCGGACATAACCTGCGGCTGATCCTGAACTGGCTCAGGCTTATTATGGCCTGGATCATTGCAGCTCTGATGAGCTCAATCGCGCAACCGGATACTTCTCAGGTTGCCTGAAACCCAGCACCGGCCTTGTGCTTCCGCATTATTCAGGGCCGACCAATTATCGCCCCGAGAATGTGTATCTCTACCGCCTGAATACTTCAGCCGAGGACGCGCGCCGGCTCCTGCTGGTCTATCTCGAACGCATCAACGAGCTCGCCGACCGTCCGGAATGGTACCATCTGCTGAGCAACAATTGCACGATCAACATCATCCGCTATGCCAACGCCGCGGGCCGGAAGGGCCGGTTCGACATCCGGCATCTCCTCAATGGTCTGATCGACAGTTACCTCTATCACTCGGGCCGGGTGAACACGGCGCTGCCGTTCGACGAATTGCGGCGGCGCTCCCTCATCAACGAGGCCGCTCGGGTCGCCGATGATGCGCCCGACTTCTCGCAACGCATCCGCGCAGCCCTGCCGACGATGCGCTCTTCCAAGAGCGAAGCATCGGACTGAATCCCACACCCTCCGCCGTCATCCCCGGGCTTGTCCCGGGGATCCACGCCTTGGGAACCGCAACGCTGCAAAGACGGGGATGGCCGGAACAAGTCCGGGGATGGATGACGCGATAGGCGCTTGGATAATGTTCTCATTTTGTTCTTGACAATGATCCTAGCATTAGCTATATCATTGCCTCAGATCTGCTCCTGCGAGGGGTGCGCTCGCGAGGCGTCGCAGTGTGGGAGCAGGCACGGTCCCGTGCACGCACTGAACGCAGGTGCGGGTGACGGGAGGCCCAGGATGCTGGGTTGGTCGTCGGGATCGGTCGCAGGCCGCCGTCGCGCAGACGGTCACCGCCTGCGGCGGTTGACTGAGCCGGCCTCGCCTGTCCGCCTCAACAAGCCGTGCGCGAAGAGGCAGTTCGGCTCTTCCCTTCACCATCAGACATCGAGCCGGGCTGCCTGTCGCGCCACCCTCGATCAACCGTCAGGCTCGCAGCGCAGGCTGCGGGCCCCACGGTGCTGGTCTCCGTCAGGGAAGCGTTACTTCCTGCGGCGTGGTCCCGCCGCCGTCGAGGACGAATTTCCAGGTCCCGTCCGCTTGCTTCTTCCAGATGCTCACATAGACCCCATGGGCCTTGGTTTCGCCGCCCTCGCGGATCCGATAGCGCCCGAAGGTATAGCCGAGGTCCTGGCTTGCCGCGATCTCCGCCGTGAGAGGCTCCCAGGACAGGGCCGATCCGGTGACCTGCGAGAAGGCCTCGACGAAGGCGGATCGGCCGAGAAGCGGCATGTTCCCAGGTCGGATCAGGACCGGGGCATCGGCCGCAAAGGCGATGAAGGCCTTTCCGGTGCCCTCCCGTTGCGCCATGGCATTGAAGGCCAGATCGACCTCGATCAGTTGTTGAGCAGTCATGGGTCCCGACGGAAACGAAGGTGGGGGCAAGCCCGGCCATACCGACTGGTTCTTGCCGACAATTAAGATACGTTGTAACAAATATTCCTGTCCGGCCCAGCTTGCAATCCTGTTTCCCGCCCTATTGCGGCCTCACCTTTCTCCCTATATTGCAGTGCAATCATTTTTCGCCCGGTACGAGCCAGGGGCGCGGCCAAGCTTGCCGCGTGCCGGGCCGCTTTGCTTTGAAAGACCCCGTATGAAATTACGCAATATCGCCATCATCGCCCACGTCGACCACGGCAAGACGACCCTCGTCGACAAGCTGCTCCAGCAATCCGGCGCGTTCCGCGAGAACCAGCGCGTGGAAGAGCGCGCCATGGACTCGAACGACCTCGAGAAGGAGCGCGGCATCACCATTCTGGCGAAGGCGACCTCGGTGGTCTGGAAGGACACCCGGATCAACATCGTCGACACCCCCGGCCACGCCGATTTCGGCGGCGAGGTGGAGCGCATCCTCAGCATGGTCGACGGCGCCATCGTACTGGTCGACGCAGCCGAGGGTCCGATGCCGCAGACCAAGTTCGTGGTCTCCAAGGCCCTCAAGATCGGCCTCAAGCCCATCGTGGCGATCAACAAGATCGACCGCCCCGATGGCCGTCACCAGGAGGTCATCAACGAGGTGTTCGACCTGTTCGCGGCGCTCGACGCCACCGACGAGCAGCTCGACTTCCCGATCCTTTACGGATCCGGCCGCAACGGCTGGATGGCCAAGTCGCCGGAAGGCCCGCAGGATCAGGGCCTCGCGCCCCTGTTCGACCTCGTGCTCGAGCACGTGCCCCCGGCCAAGACCGAGGAAGGCCCGTTCCGCATGCTCGGAACGCTGCTTGAATCCAACCCCTTCCTGGGCCGCATCGTCACGGGCCGCATCAGCTCCGGCTCGGTGAAGCCGAACCAGTCGATCAAGGTGCTCGACCGCGAGGGCAACGTGGTCGAGACCGGCCGCGTCTCCAAGATCCTGGCCTTCCGCGGTCTTGAGCGCCAGCCGATCGACGTCGGCGAGGCCGGCGACATCGTCTCCATCGCGGGCCTCGTGAAGGGCTCGGTGGCAGACACCTTCTCGGCTCCTGAGAACGACATTCCGATCCAGGCTCAGCCGATCGATCCGCCGACCGTGACCATGTCGTTCATCGTCAACGACAGCCCGCTTGCCGGCACCGAGGGCGACAAGGTGACGAGCCGCATGATCCGCGACCGCCTATTCAAGGAAGCGGAAGGCAACGTGACGCTGAAGATCGAGGAAGCCGCCGACAAGGATTCGTTCTACGTTTCGGGCCGTGGCGAATTGCAGCTCGCGATCCTGATCGAGACCATGCGCCGCGAGGGCTTCGAGCTCGCCGTGTCGCGTCCCCGCGTGGTGTTCGAGAAGGATGACAACGGCCAGCTCCTCGAGCCCATCGAGGAAGTGGTGATCGACGTGGACGAGGAGCATTCCGGCGTCGTGGTGCAGAAGATGTCCGAGCGCCGCGCCGAGATGGTCGAGATGAAGCCGTCCGGCGGCAACCGTCAGCGCCTCGTGTTCTACGCTCCGACCCGCGGTCTCATCGGCTACCAGAGCGAGCTTCTGACCGACACCCGCGGCACAGCGATCATGAACCGCCTGTTCCACGCCTACGAGCCCTACAAGGGCGAGATCGCGGGACGGCGCAACGGCGTGCTGATCTCCAACGACGCGGGCGAGGCCGTGGCCTATGCGCTGTGGAACCTGGAAGATCGCGGCCCGATGATGATCGAGCCCGGCTGGAAGGTCTATCAGGGCATGATCGTCGGCGAGCACAACCGCGAGAACGATCTCGAGGTCAACGTGCTCAAGGGCAAGAAGCTCACCAACATCCGCACGACCTCCAAGGACGAAGCGGTGCGCCTGACGCCCCCGATCCGCATGACGCTCGAGCGCTCGCTGGCCTGGATCGAAGACGACGAGCTCGTCGAGGTGACGCCGAAATCGATCCGCATCCGCAAGGCGATCCTCGACCCGAACGACCGCAAGCGCGCCGAGAAGCAGAAGGAAGCGCTGAGCGCTTAAAGGCAGCGCCTTAGGCGGATACTGAAAGGCCGCCCACCGGGCGGCCTTTTTTCATGATCCACTCCTGTCATCCCGGACGGCGCAGCCGATCCGGGATCGTGTGCAGGATAAGCCCCCTCTCGTCCAGCGATCCCGGATCTCCGCTTCGCTACGTCCGGGATGACGAAACCAAGCTATCCCTCAGCCTTGCTGCTTTGACCTTTCTTCGCGCCCTCCCCCATCGGATTCGTCGAATCCTCGCCGGAAGCCTCGGGGTTCTCGCGGCCTTGAGGGGTCAGCCGGGGCGCATCGATATCCTTGTCGGTTGCTTGACCGGACTTCTTGTTGTCGGGTTGAGCCATTCTGATCTCCTTCATCAGGAACTCGTCGAATCCGTTGCGTCGTGATCGCCCGATTCCGGCAATGAGCCTGTCCCGGGCGTCGCATCCGGATTGGTCAGGTGCGGCTTGTCGTGCGGGCCTGCCGCCGGCATCTTGCCGGTGCGATCCTTGTCAGGCGACGCCTTGGAACCCGGCCGCTGCGGGTTCAACCGCTCGGATTCGGCATCCTTCTTCGTGTCTTCGGTGGAATTGCCGTAGCCTGCATTGCCCATGATCCGCTCCTGTCAGCCTTTGCCCTTGTCCGCCTTCATCCGCTCGACAGCCTCGGCCGTCGCGTCCTTGTCCTTGGGCGAGAGACTCGCATCGCTCAGGTGCTTGGTGGCTTCCGGCGTTTCGGCTGCGGTCAGATCGGAATGGTCTTCATCCCGGTTGCCGGCACCGCCCATGGACTGGCGATAGGCATAGGCCTCGCCGCCGGGTTCGTCCCAGACCTTGCGCATGGTGTCGTTGGCCTCGGGGCCCGCGTTCGATGAATTTGCAACATCGCCGCCGCGCTGCTGGTTGCGGATCTGGTCCGCCGTTTGCTTCTGCAATGAGTGGGGAGCCTTGCGTTCCGCCATGATGAACTCCATCAAATCCTCTTGGAAACCTTGCTTGAATTCGGATGCAGCAAAGAGAACCCGACCGGCGAGGTGAAGTTCTGGCCACGCTTGGAGCGCGCAAACAAAAAGGGCGGCCGTGAAGCCGCCCCTCGTTGATCGTGCGATGAGACGATCAGAGGCCTTCGAACAGAGCGCTCGAAATGTAGCGCTCGGCGAAGGAGGGCGCGACGGTGACGATACGCTTGCCTTTGAACTCGGGGCGCGCTGCCACTTCGAGTGCTGCCGCCACATTGGCGCCGGTCGAGATGCCGCCGGGAATGCCTTCGAGCTTGGCAAGCCTGCGCGCGGTGTCGAACGCTGTCTGGTTGCCGACCGTCACCACGTCGTCGATGAGCGCGCGGTCGAGCACATCCGGCACGAAGCCGGCCCCGATGCCCTGGATCTTGTGCGGACCTGGCTGGCCACCGGAAAGCACCGGGGAATCTTCCGGCTCCACGGCGATCACCTTCATGTTCGGCAGACGCGGCTTGATCACCTGGGCGACACCGGTGATCGTGCCGCCGGTGCCCACGCCTGCCACGAAAGCGTCTAACTGACCGTTGGTGTCGTTCCAGATCTCCTCGGCGGTCGTCTTGCGATGGATCTCCGGATTGGCCGGGTTCTTGAACTGCTGCGGGATGACCGAGTTCGGAATTTCGTTGAGAAGCTCCTCGGCCTTGGCGATGGAGCCCTTCATGCCCATGGGACCGGGGGTGAGAACGAGTTCTGCACCGAGATAGGCCAGCATCTTGCGCCGCTCGATCGACATGGTCTCGGGCATCACCAGGATCAGGCGATAGCCCCGCGCCGCCGCCACGAAGGCGAGCGCGATGCCGGTATTGCCCGAGGTCGGCTCGATCAGGGTCGTGTCGGCATTGATCCTGCCGGCGGCCTCCATCGCCTCGATCATGCTGACGCCGATGCGGTCCTTCACGCTTGAAATCGGGTTGAAGAACTCCAGCTTGACCAGGATTTCGGCGTCGATCCCACGCTCCTTGGGCAGCCGGTTCAGGCGCACGAGTGGGGTGCTGCCGATGGTTTCCGTGATGGAACCGTAGATGCGGCCGCGTCCGGGCTTGGCGTCCGACAGGTTGAGAGTGTCAGCCATGAATTTCCTCCTTCAAGAGGAAGGAAACTTAACCTTTCCCGCACGAAGTGTCGATATTTACCTAAATTCACATATCAAATCGTGAAATCGACAGTGGGCATGGTTTCGACAGCCGCTTCGTCCTGCGCCTTCTGGCACAGGTCCTCCACCGTCACCTTGTCGAGTTCGGCCAGGAACGCCTCGGTTCCATGCTGGACCAGGGGCGAAACGACGGCCTCGGCGAGACGCGATTCCGGCACCGGCGAGGAGCCGTCCTCCTCCAGGGCCGACATGGCGATGCGCACGATGTCGCCCGCCGTGATCCGCCGCCGTTCGCGGGCGAGCTCGTAGCCTCCGCGGGGGCCACGCACGCCCTTCAGGATGCCTTGGCGGACCAGGGCCTGCAGGACAGGTTCCAGATAGCGCGGGGGCAGATTGTGGCGGGCGGCAAGCGCCTTGGCCGAGACCGGCATGGGCCGGGCATGGAGCGCGATGTCGGTGACGGCAGCGATGGCGAGAAGCGAGCGGCGCGAGAGAAAGTTCATGCGAATGCTCCCTTATCCCAGCCCCGTCGATCCGAAACCGCCCGCGGCGCGGCCGGTCTCATCGACCTGTCCGACCTCAACGGGTTCTACCATGGTTACGGGTGCGATCACCATTTGAGCGATGCGCATGCCGCGAGCGATGGTGAAGGGCTCGGAGCCGAGATTGATGAGAAGCACCTGCACTTCGCCACGGTAATCCGCATCGATGGTGCCCGGGGCATTGAGCACGGTGACGCCATGTTTGAAGGCAAGTCCCGAGCGAGGCCGCACCTGCGCCTCGAAGCCGGGCTCGAGCTGGAACACGAGGCCGGTGGGAACGAGCACACGCTGCATCGGCAGAAGGATAATCGGCGCATCGGCCGGATTGGCCGCGACGAGATCCATTCCCGCCGCTCCGGACGTCTCGTAACGCGGCAAAGGCAGATCGGCAGCGTGGGCGAGGCGCTGGATGCGTAAGGAGCGGCTCATGGTTTTGCGCCTCCCGCCATCGCGCTCAGGCGCTCGACGAGCTTTTTCGCGACGTCGGTTTTCGACAGGGTTGGCCAGGTCTCCACGTTCGAGGCGGCAACGAGATGCACGGTGTTGCTGTCGCCGCCCATGACACCGCTTTCCGTCGACACGTCATTGGCGACGATGAGATCGCAGCCCTTCTTCGCGAGCTTCTGCTTGGCGTGCTCGATCACATGCTCGGTCTCAGCCGCGAAGCCCACCATGAGCGGCGGGCGTTTGCCGGTGCGGCGCGAGACGGTGGCGAGAATGTCGGGGTTTTCCGTGAGCGACAGGTTCGGCAGCGCACCGTCCTTCTTCTTGATCTTCTGCTCGCCGGCATTGGCCACACGCCAATCGGCAACGGCGGCTGCGAAGATGCCGATGTCAGCAGGCAGAGCGTTTTCCACGGCCTGCAGCATCTCGCGGGCGCTTTCCACATGCACTGTGGTGACCCCTGCCGGATCGGGCAGGGTCACCGGACCCGAGATCAGCGTCACACGCGCGCCAGCTTCGGCGGCGGCTTTCGCAATCGCATGACCTTGCTTACCGGAGGAACGGTTGGCGATGTAGCGCACCGGATCGATGGGCTCGTGCGTCGGACCGGACGTAACGATCACATGCCTGCCGGCGAGCGGTCCCGACGGCGCAAGCAGATGTTCGACCGCCGCCGCGATTTCCAGAGGCTCGGCCATGCGGCCGGGGCCGAACTCGGCCTCCGCCATGGCGCCTTCGTTGGGTCCGACCAGATGAACGCCATCGGCCTGCAGCGTCTCCAAGTTGCGTCGCGTTGCCGGATGAAGCCACATGCGCACATTCATGGCCGGCGCCATCAGGATCGGCAGCGTAGTGGCGAGCAGCACCGTCGAGGCGAGATCGTCCGCATGGCCGCCTGCCATCTTCGCCATCAGATTGGCAGTAGCAGGGGCGACGACCACGAGATCCGCATCACGGGCGAGCTTGATGTGCCCGATATCGGCCTCGTCCTCCCGGTCGAAGAGATCCGTATGCGAGCGCTGGCCTGTGAGTGCAGAGACGGCAAGCGGCGTGATGAACTGTTGCGCGCCAGCGGTGAGTACACATCGGACGGAAGCGCCGCGCTCGCGCAGGCGGCGAATGAGATCGAGCGACTTGTAGGCCGCAATACCGCCGCCGATGACGAGGAGGATGCGTTTGCCGGAAAGTGCCGTCATGCGAAGCCCCTGAACAGCATGATCATCAGCGAGGCGGCGATAATCCACAAGGCCGCCACACCCCAGCGGTTGCCCCGCGCCTCGGCCCGGCCGATGGCAGCAACGCTGTCCTGGTCGAGCGCCACGCCCTTGGCCGTCACGTCCTCGAGCTGATTGAGAACCCGCTCGGCGCGCAGCGCCAGCTCCGGCAGATCGCCAATGACGCCGGCGAGCGTCCACAAGCCCTTGCCGGCCTGCTCGACGCGGCCGAGGGGGCCGAGATTGCGCTCGATCCAGTCGCGCACCACGGGCTCGGACGTGGTCCACATGTCGAGCTTCGGATCGAGATTGCGGGCGACGCCCTCCACCACGACCATGGTCTTCTGCAGCATGACGAGCTCGATGCGGGTCGCCATGTCGAACAGGGCCGTGATCTCGAAGAGAAGCGTCAACAGCTTCGCCATCGAAATCTCGTCGGCGCGACGGTCGTGGATCGGCTCGCCGATGGCGCGGATCGCCTGTGCGAAATCCTCCACCGAATGGTGCGGCGGCACATAGCCGGCCTCGAAATGCACCTGCGCCACGCGCAGGTAATCGCGGCGGATGAAGCCCAGGAGAATTTCGGCGAGGAAGCGCCGCTCCTTCATGCCGAGCCGGCCCATGATGCCGAAATCGACGGCGACCAGACGGCCCTCCGCATCCACGAACAGATTGCCGGGATGCATGTCGGCGTGGAAATAGCCGTCGCGGATGGCATGGCGCAGGAAGGACTGGATCACCGCCCGCCCAAGCGCCACCCGGTCGAAGCCGGCCGCGTCGATGGCCGCCAGATCGTTGAGACGAATGCCCTCGATCCAGGTGGTGGTGAGCACGTCGCGGGCGGTGAGATCCCATTCGGGCTTCGGCACGCGGAAATCCGGATCGTCCTTCGTGTTCTCGGCCAGCTCCGACACGGCGGCGGCTTCGAGCCGCAGATCCATCTCGACGGCGACGGAGCGGGCCAACGCCTCCACGATCTCCAGCGGCTTGAGACGGCGCGCATCGGGAACCACGCGCTCGAAGAGACGGGCTGCAGCGCGCATGGCCTGGAGATCGCGGGCGAAGCCTTCGCGCACACCAGGCCGCACCACCTTCACGGCCACGATTTCCTCGCCCTCCGCGGTGCGGATGCGTGCCTTGTGCACCTGCGCGATGGAAGCAGCCGCAATCGGCTCGCTGAATTCGAGAAAGAGTTCGTCGATGGGACGACCCAGCGCAACCTCGACCATGCGCACCGCTTCCGCACGCGGGAAGGGCGGCATGCGATCCTGCAGGCGCTCCAGATCGCGCGCCGCCGCCACGCCGACGATGTCGGGACGGGTTGCGAGAAACTGGCCGAATTTCACATAAGAAGGCCCAAGCCGCGTCAGCGCCTTGGAGAGCCGCGCCGCGCCATCGCCGGCCTGCGGCCGCTCGATGAGCCGCGCGAGCTTCAGCCCCAAACGTGCGGCGGGCGGCAGGGCGCTGGGATCGACGAGCGCGAGCGCGCCTTCGCGGGCCAGGACGAAACCGGCGCGCAGGTTGCGGGTCAGATGAACGAGACTGCCGATCACGCTTTAGATCTTCCAGCCTGAGTGAATGGCGACCACACCGGCCGTGAGCGTCCGGTGCGTCACACGCTTGAAGCCGGCCTCCTCGATCATGCGCGCAAAGGCGGCGGGCGGCGGGAAGCGTCGGATCGACTCCACCAGATACTGGTAGGATTCCGCATCGCCCGTCACCATGCCCCCGAGCTTCGGGATGACGTTGAAGGAATAAGCGTCGTAGATCTTGTCGAGGACCGGCACGTCGACCTTCGAGAATTCGAGGCAGAGGAAGCGTCCGCCGGGTTTGAGCACCCGGTGCGCCTCGCGCAAAGCCGCATCGATGCGCGGCACGTTCCGGATGCCGAAGGCGATGGTATAGGCGTCGTAGGTCTTGGATTCGAGCGGCGGTTCCTCGGCATTGGCCTCGACGAAATCGATGCGGCCCTCATAACGGTGGCCGGCCCGCTCGGCGCCGACTTTGAGCATCTCGCCGTTGATGTCGAGCACGGTCACGTGGGTCTGCGGGCCGCTCTCGTCCAGGATGCGGAAGGCAACGTCGCCGGTGCCGCCAGCCACGTCAAGATGGCGGAACGGCCGGTCGCGGGGTGGACGCAGCGTCGAGACGAGGGCGTCCTTCCAGAGGCGGTGGAGGCCGGCCGACATGAGGTCGTTCATGACGTCATAGCGGCTCGCCACCGAGCGGAAGACCTCGTTGACCTTGCCCTGCTTCTCGCCGAGCGGCACGGACTGGAACCCGAAATGGGTGTTCTCGTCGGTCATGATCGTCACCAAAGCTCTCGTCACCTGGAGCATCGGACCCAAAAGTGGACTTGCACTTTTCGGATCCATCCGATGCTCGACCCTTTGAAGGGCGCATCGTTGGTGCGGACCCAGAGGTTCGCGTCAGCGACCCGAAGGGCCACGTCAGTGAAAACCGGATCCACTTCTCCGCACGATGCGCTAGTGTCGCGATCCATAGCGGAAGCGGGACCGGATGGCTATGTAAGAGGTCTCAAGAAGCCGAGAGATGGTTGATGCCTGAACTGCCCGAAGTCGAAACCGTGCGCCGTGGCCTGGAGCCCACCATGGTCGGCGCCCGCTTCACCAAGATCGCCCAGCGCCGGCCCGACCTGCGCTTTCCCTTTCCGGAGCGGTTTCCCGAGCGCCTGGAAGGCCAGGAAATCAAGGCTTTGGGACGCCGGGCCAAGTACCTCCTCGCCGATCTTGCCTCCGGTGAGGTGCTCGTCATGCACCTAGGCATGTCGGGGCGCTTTCTCGTGACCCAGGGCGGCGCCACCCGGATGCCGGGCGAGTTCCATCACGAGCATGGCGGCCTGGGGGCTCACGACCACGTGGTGTTCCAGCTCTCCAACGGGGCGACTGTCACTTATAACGATACCCGCCGCTTCGGTTTCATGGATCTGGTGCCCCGGTCCGCTATCGAGACCTCGAAGCATTTCGCCGGCATGGGCATCGAGCCTCTCGGCAACGAGCTCTCGGGCGAGACCATCGCCCGGCTTTTCGAAGGCAAGCGCACGCCCCTGAAGGCAGCGCTCCTCGACCAGCGTCTGATCGCGGGTCTCGGCAATATCTATGTCTGCGAAGCCCTGTTCCGCACCGGCCTTCATCCGGAGGCCCCGGCCGGTTCGCTCGTCACGAAGAAGGGAAAGCCGACGGAGAAGGCCCACCACTTGGCCGATGTCATCCGGGACGTGCTTGGCGAAGCCGTCGAGGCCGGCGGCTCGACCTTGCGCGATCACGCGCAGGTCGACGGCTCCCTCGGCTATTTCCAGCACTCGTTCCAGGTCTACGACCGGGAGGGCGAGACCTGCGTGACCCCTCAATGCACGGGAACAGTGACGCGGCTCGTGCAGTCAGGTCGCTCGACCTTCTATTGCCCGGTCTGCCAGAAGCGATCGCGCGCCTGAAAACGGAATGGCATCCCTGCCGAAAGGTGGAGGTAGGGCTTCCGGATTTGCTCTTGCCGCATCGTCCGCCCTCGCCTACCGGTGTCTCATCTGAGCGATGAGGAGATGCCGGCATGGCTTTTGAGACGATTCTCGTTGAGACGCGTGGCAAGGTGGGGCTGATCACCCTCAACCGGCCCCAGGCCCTGAACGCCCTCAATACGGCACTGCTGAACGAGGTGAACCAGGCGCTCGATGCCTTCGAGGCGGATCAGACTATCGGCTGCATCGTCATCACCGGCTCGGAAAAGGCCTTTGCGGCCGGCGCCGACATCAAGGAGATGTCGGAACTCACCTATCCGCACACCTACATGGCCGATTTCTTCTCCGGCTGGGAGAAGGTGTCGGGACGGCGCAAGCCGATGATCGCCGCGGTGGCAGGCTTTGCGCTCGGCGGCGGCTGCGAGTTCGCCATGATGTGCGATTTCATCATCGCGGCCGACAACGCCAAGTTCGGCCAGCCCGAGATCAAGCTCGGCGTCATGCCGGGCATGGGCGGCACGCAGCGTCTCACGCGCCTCATCGGCAAGGCCAAGGCCATGGAGATGTGCCTGACCGGCCGCATGATGGGGGCCGAGGAGGCCGAGCGCTCCGGTCTCGTCGCCCGGGTGGTGCCGCTCGCCGATCTCCTCGGCGAGACCATGAAGACGGCCGAGACCATCGCGTCCATGTCGCTGCCCATCGCCATGATGACGAAGGAAACCATCAACCGCGCCGACGAGGTTTCTCTCGCCGAGGGCATCCGCTTCGAGCGGCGCCTGTTCCACGCCATGTTCGCCACCGCCGACCAGAAGGAGGGCATGGCGGCCTTCGTGGCCAAGCGCCCGGCCGAGTTCAAGAACCAGTAAACGTGATCGATATCGGCTTCGACATGATCGCGGCATTGGCCGCGATCTCCTTTCTTGCGGGCTTCGTGGATTCCATTGCCGGCGGCGGCGGGCTTCTGACCGTGCCCGCCCTCCTGCTCGCCGGTCTCGATCCGGCCCAGGCGATTGCCACCAACAAGGTGCAGGGCTCGGTCGCGGCGGCGTCTGCCACCTACACCTTCGGCCGCAAGGGACTGATCGAGTGGAAGAAGGCCTGGGGCTTCACCCTGACGGCCTTCGTGAGCAGCATCGCGGGAGCACTCTGCGTGCAGTTCCTGCCCCGCTCCGTGCTTGAGGTGCTGATCCCCCTGCTGCTCATCGCGATGGCGATCTATTTCGCCCTCTCGCGCAAGATGAAGGACGAGGATGCGCATGCCCGGATGACGGCTCTCGCCTTCGGCCTCACGGCGCCGGTCGCCATCGGCTTCTACGACGGCATCTTCGGGCCAGGTGCGGGCTCCTTCTATATGCTCGCCTTCGTGACCCTCCTCGGCTACGGGGTGGTCAAGGCGACCGCTCATACCAAGCTTGTCAATTTCGCGAGCAATTTCGGCAGTCTTCTTCTCTACGCCTCAACCGGTGCGGTGGTCTGGCCAATCGGGCTCGTGATGGCCGGAGCCTTCTTTCTCGGGGCCCAGGCCGGATCGCGGCTTGCCATGCAGCTGGGCTCCCGGATCATCCGCCCGCTCCTGGTTCTGGTGTCGAGCCTCATGGCGCTCCGGCTTCTTCTCGACCCGGCCAACCCGTGGCGTCAGGCCCTGCAGAAGATCTCCCTGGCGCTTTTTTGACGCGCAAAGGCCCACAGACGTTGACGTTCGCAGGCATCGCGTCTATAAGCCGCCTCACATGAGCCCGCGCGTCCCGCGGGCTCTTCGGTTTCCATGCAATCAACCGATCGCTGCCGGAGCTCGCGAAGGGCTCGAGCTTGGCGCATCGGGATTTTGAAAAGAACGAGGATGGGCCATGGCCAACACCGTGTCCGCCAAGAAGATGACCCGCAAGATCGCGAAGCGCACCGCGATCAACAAGTCGCGTCGCAGCCGGATGCGGACCTTCGTCCGCAAGGTTGAAGAGGCGATCGCGGCTGGCAACCAGAATGAGGCTGCGGCCGCTCTGCGCGCCGCCGAGCCTGAGATGATGCGCGCTGCCCAGAAGGGCATCGTGCATAAGAACACCGCGTCGCGGAAGGTCTCGCGCCTCGCGAGCCGCATCAAGACGCTGAGCGCTTAAAAGCAGCCTCCATAGCTGTCTTTTCATCGTCGATCAGACCCGGCCTCGCGGCCGGGTTTTTTCGTCTCTGAAGGTCGGATTCAGCCCCTGAATTTTATCCACACGGGAGCTTGACTTTATCCCCGACTGACCGGGTGAACGCTCCACAGCCCGGATTCAAACCGCACATAAAACACTTAGCTTCTTCAACAGCTTAGCAGGCAAAGCATCGCGAAGCATCAGAATCACCTCCGGAGTCGGGGCGAATCGGTTCTGAATCAGGGTTACGGAAAGACTCTTTTTTCAGGCCTGCGGACAGGCTGTGATGGAACAGTGAATCGGTTGAAGAGTCAGGACTTTAATGCCGAGATTCAAAACCTGTGGACGAGCCTGTGAACCCGATAAAGGGCTTGCACGCAGTTGTGACTCGACTCGGCCGTATTGCACGCCGTCCCGCACCCTGTGTAAGGTCAATTTGCTTCAACGGCTCGCCGTGAAGTCATTCACTCAAATCTAGAACTAAAGACACCATGTGCGGGGATCAGTCGTTGTTTCATTCTCTCAAGAAGCAAGCGAAGACTCGTCCTTTACCGAGGGGTAAACTCGATAGACCTTGAGTGAAGACAAAGGAGACGGCAGTCAGTGATCGTCTCCACTTAAAAGCGTTCAGATAATCTTTAGTACAATTGGGGGCGCCACGTTTTGAATAACCTGTGAGGCCTTTGTGTCTTGGTGTTCAAAACGGGTCATGCGTGGGGGTTTCCGACCTTAAAGGAGGCGGGACCTCGTGGAGGGACATTGATGTATCGCAGCGAAGATCACCGCACCTTTGCCGCTCCGAGCGAGAACGGCATGGAGGCTCCGGGCGAACAAACGGCATCGGATGTATGGGCGCGGGTCAAGCGCCGTCTCCGGGCCGAGCTGGGGGAGGACATCTTCGCGAGCTGGTTCGGCCGCCTGGAACTGGATTCGGTGATCGAGGGCTGCGCCTATCTCACCGTTCCCACCCGCTTCCTGAAGAGCTGGATCGAATCCCATTATGCCGACCGGGTATTGGCGATTTACCGCTCCGAGTCCGGCGATGTGGAGCGCGTCTCCATCGGTGTGCGCAACACGCTTGGGCGTGATCCTGCAGCCCAGCGCCGGGTGAGCGAAGCGCCCCGTCCGGCACCGGCCGCATCCATGGCCCTCCCGAGCAATCCGGGAGAGTTCAAGACTCCTTCCATCGCAGCGCCCCAGGAGGAGCGCGGCGAGAACGGCGATCTCGGCGGCGCGCCGCTCGATTCCCGCCTCACCTTCGAGAGCTTCATCGTCGGACGCTCCAATGCGCTCGCCCATGCGGCAGCGGACCGGGTCGCCCACGCACAGAACGGTCAGGCGATCTACAACCCGCTTTATCTCCATGCGGGCGTGGGTCTCGGCAAGACGCATCTTCTCCATGCCATCGGCCATGAGGTGCGCGCGCAGGGCCGTCGCGTCATTTATCTTACGGCCGACCGCTTCATGTACGGTTTCGTCGCGTCCCTGAAGGCGCAGACATCGCTCGCCTTCAAGGAACGCCTGCGCGGTATCGACCTGCTCATCATCGACGACGTGCAGTTCATCCAGGGCAAGCAGATCCAGCAGGAATTCGGCCATACGCTCAACGCCCTCATCGATGCGGGCCGCCAGATCGTGATCGCCGCGGATCGTCCGCCGGCCGATCTGGAAAATCTCGACGAGCGTGTGCGCTCGCGCCTTGCCGGCGGTCTCGTGGTCGAGGTCAGCGCTCTCGACGAAGCACTGCGCACCTCGATCCTGACCACCCGCATCGAAGCGCTGAAGACGATCCATCCCACCTTCGATGTCGGCCCAAGCGTGATTGCCTATGTGGCCCGGGCGATCACCGCCAACGGGCGCGATCTCGAAGGTGCCGTGAACCGCCTGCTCGCCCATGCGACACTCACCGGTTCCGCCATCACCCTGGAAACCGCCGAGACGGCGATCCGCGATCTCGTGCGCAACCGCGAGCCCAAGCGGGTGAAGATCGAGGACATCCAGAAGCTGGTCGCCTCGCGCTACAACGTCTCCCGTTCCGACATCCTTTCGGAGCGCCGCACCGCCGCCGTGGTCCGCCCGCGCCAGATCGCCATGTACCTGTCCAAGGTGCTCACCCTTCGCTCCCTGCCGGAAATCGGCCGCCGCTTCGGCGGACGCGACCACACCACGGTGCTCCACGCGGTGCGCAAGATCGAGAAGGCCTTGGGCGAGGATCACGCCCTCTCCGACGAGGTCGAACTCCTCAAGCGGATGCTGCAGGAGTAAGCCTTCCGGGCCGGGACACCCCCGGCCTTGCTTTCTCGGGCGACAAAAGCCAACATTGCTGCCCTGCTTGTCCCGCTCGAGGCCAGTCCTTCGCGGGATTGGGCCAAGAATTTCACCGAAACCAGGTGCTAGGTTATGAGAGTTACCGTTGAGCGCGCCGCTCTGCTGAAGGCGCTGGGGCATGTGCACCGCGTCGTCGAGCGCCGCAACACCATTCCGATCCTGTCGAATGTCCTGCTGCGCGCGGATGAGGGATCGCTTCGCCTCAAGGCCACCGACCTCGATATCGAGGTGACGGAGACGATCCCCGCCGAGATCACCGAAGCCGGCTCGACCACGGTTCCGGCCTACATGATCTACGACATCGTGCGCAAGCTCGCGGACGGCGCGCAGGTCTCGCTCGAAATGACCGCCGATATGGGCCAGATGCAGATCCGCTCCGGGCGCTCGCGCTTCATGCTGCAGGCCCTGCCGGAAAGCGACTTCCCGGATCTCGCTGCCGGCGACCTGCCGCACCGCTTCACGCTGGCCGCAAGCGATCTCAAGCGCCTGATCGAGAAGACGCAGTTCGCGATCTCGACGGAAGAGACACGCTACTATCTCAACGGCATCTATCTCCACACGATCGATGCGGGCGGCTCTGTCGTCATGCGCGCGGTTGCCACCGACGGCCACCGTCTCGCCCGGGTTGAGATCCCGGCACCGAACGGTTCGGAAGGCATGCCCGGCGTGATCGTGCCGCGCAAGGCCGTGGCCGAGATCGTTAAGCTCGTCGAGGACGGCTCCGAGAACGTCACCGTCGAACTCTCCTCCGCCAAGGTGCGGCTGACCTTTGACGGCGTGGTGCTGACCTCGAAGCTCATCGACGGCACCTTCCCCGATTACCAGCGCGTCATTCCGGCCGGGAACGACAAGGTTCTGGTGGTCGAGCGCAGCGATTTCTCCAAGGCCGTGGATCGCGTCTCCACCATCTCGTCCGAGCGTGGTCGTGCGGTGAAACTGGCGCTCAACGATGGCCGCCTGACGCTCACCGTCAACAATCCGGATTCGGGCAGCGCGACGGAAGAGATCGAGGTCGATTACGATGCGACGCCGATCGATATCGGCTTCAACGCCCGCTATCTCCTCGACATCACCGCCCAGCTCGACGGCGACACCGCCCTGTTCAAGCTCGCCGATCCCGGCTCCCCCACCATCGTCCAGGACCGCGAAGGCGCCTCCGCGCTTTACGTCCTGATGCCGATGCGGGTGTGAGCCACTTCAGTGTCGGTCATCCCGGACGGCGCGCCGCGACGATCCGGGATCGCAAGACCAGTAAAGCACTGTCATTCCGGGGCCGCGCAGCGGAACCCGGAATCCATAATCACGACCTATGACCAGTCCGGCATCCTCAGCGGTTATGGATCCCCGCCTTCGCGGGGATGACAGTCGAGGTTCAGCGTTACTTTCTGCCTGAAATCCCGGGCTCTGCTACATGGCCCTGGGATACACCACGGTTAATGCCAACGCTTGATCTTTCGCGCCTGCTCCTCAATGAAGGAGCCGCATGTCCTTCTCGCCTGTTGCCGCTTCCCGAATCGCCCGTTTGATCCTTCAGGATTTCCGCACCTATGCGAGCCTGGACCTCGCCGTCTCGCGCCCGCTCGTGGCGCTCGTAGGCGAGAACGGGGCCGGCAAGACCAATGTGCTGGAGGCGATCTCGCTCTTCATGCCCGGTCGGGGCTTGAGACGCGCGGAATTGGCCGAGATGGCGCGCAACGAGGGGCCGGGCTCCTTTGCCATTTCCGTGACGCTCGATGCTCCTTACGGCGAGCATCGCCTTGGCACCGGAATCGAGCATCAGAATGAAGGCGCCCGCGCCTCGCGGGAAGGGTCCCGTGCCTCACGGGTCTGCCGCATCGACGGCATGTCCGCTTCCTCGCCGACCGCCTTTGCTGAGTACCTGCGCATCGTCTGGCTCACGCCTGATCTCGACGCATTATTTCGTGGGCCCGCCGGCGACCGGCGACGCTTTCTCGACCGTCTCGTGCTCGCGGTCGATGCGGAGCACGGCACGCGGGTGAATGCGCTGGAGCGGGCGCTGCGCTCGCGCAACCGCGTGCTGGAGGAAAACCCGGACGACCGCCTGTGGCTCGATGCGCTCGAGCGCGAGGTGGCGGAACTTGCCATCGCGGTCGCTGCCGCGCGGCGCGAGACCGTGGAGCGGCTCGCTTCCCTCATCCTAGAAACCCGCGAGGAGGAATCCCCCTTCCCCTTCGCCACGATGGGTCTGGAAGGCGATCTCGACATGCTGGTGGCAACTCTGCCCGCCGTCGATGCGGAGGACCGCTACCGCGCCATCCTGCGCGACTACCGCGCCCGCGACCGGGCGGCCGGACGCACCCTCGTCGGCCCCCAGGCATCCGACCTTCTCGTGCGCCATGGCCCCAAGGACATCCCGGCCAACACGGCCTCCACCGGCGAGCAGAAGGCGCTGCTGATCGGTCTCGTGCTCGCCCATGCGCGGCTCGTCGCCAGCATGAGCGGCATTGCCCCCTTCGTGCTCCTCGATGAGGTCGCCGCCCATCTCGATCCCCGCCGCCGCGCCGGCCTGTATGACGCGCTGGAAACGCTCGGCGGTCAGGTCTGGATGACCGGGGCGGATCCGGGCCTCTTTGCCGAGTTGCAAGGTCGGGCGGACGTGCTCCAGGTGCTGCCGGGACAGATTGAGCCGCTCACGACGCCATGACCTTCTCGACGCGCTTCCTGAAACCTTTCTTTGCCCTCAGCGGCCTCGGACTCCTTGGCATCCTGTCGCTCGTACCGCTCATCGAGGCCACCATCGAGCAGGCCAGCCGGCTGCCTGGCGCGCCACCGCTGTCGGACGCCGTCTTCGCCCTTCTCATCCTCGGTCAGCCGACCCTGCTTCTGCTCGTCGCCGTTGCCTTGGGCGTTGGGCTTACCGAGAAGGCGGACCTGACTTCCCTGATCCTGCGCCTCCTGCGGGGACAGGCGGTCAAGCGTGGCAAGGCAGGCTGGGGATCCACACTCCTCCTGGCCTTCATCTTCGCGTCCGCCGTCGCAGCCGCTGACCTCGCCCTCCGGCAAGTTGTCCCGGGGGCCTTCGATCGTGTGCCCCGGCTGGATGACGTCACGCTTGCCGGACGTCTGCTCGGTCTTCTCTATGGCGGCATCACGGAAGAGCTGATGCTGCGCTTCGGTCTGACGACGCTCCTGCTCTGGCTCGGCTTGCGCCTGACCCGAGGCCGGGGGCGGGCTGTTCTGGTCTGGATCGCCGTGGGGCTCGCAGCCCTGGCCTTTGCGGCAGGCCATCTCGGCGCGTTGGCCGGGATGCAGCAGATGGACAATCAGGTTTTGGTCGCCCGGACCCTGGTCCTCAACTTTGTCCTGGGCCTGCTGTTCGGCTGGCTCTATGCCTCCCGCAGCCTGGAACATGCGATGCTGGCTCATGGCGTAACCCATGTCACCTTCTGGGTCGTGACGCCTCTTCTCGTGCTGCTCGTCCAAAGTTTCGCAGCGTGAAAGCCCGGCCGTTCGTATTTGCCCGTAGGCCAGCACTCGTGATGAAATTCATCACAACTCCTTGATGGTTTGGAAAGCCGCTTCGCCTTATGCTGGCGGGCAGTGCTGTCTTCCGGTTGAAAGCCATGGATCTCGCAGGCCTGCTGCTCTTTTCCTCCGCCCTTTTCATCGCCGCCGCCGCGCCGGGTCCCGGCATCGCCGCCATCGTGGCGCGGGTGCTGGGGCGCGGGCCCAAGGAGGCCATCGCGTTCAGCATCGGCGTGGCGCTCGGTGACGTGGTCTGGCTGACCTTCGCGATCCTCGGCCTCGCCGCCCTTGCCCAGGCCTTCCACGAGGTGTTCCTGGTCATCAAATATGCCGGTGCGGCCTATCTTCTGTATATCGCCTACAAGATCTGGACGGCACCCGCACTGGCGAAGGACGTGAAGGCGGACAGACGAGCCGAGCATCCGGCCAAGCTTCTGCTCGGCGGGCTCGCCCTCACCCTGGGCAACCCGAAGACCATCGTCTTCTACCTCGCCCTCCTGCCGACCATCCTCGACCTCACCCGGATCACGGTGCTGGGCTATGCGGAGCTGGTGGCGGCGACCCTGGTCGTGCTGGGGGTGGTCTTCGCCGGTTATATCGTGCTCGCCGCCCGCGCCCGGCAGCTGTTCACGACCCCGAAGGCGATCCGGATCCTCAACCGCACCACGGGCGCTCTGCTGGCCGGTGCGGCAGCGGCCGTAGCGTCACGTTGAGGCCTTGGCCTCCTGAGGCAAAGAACCGCCCCTTAAAGGCTCCGATTCGGCAGTTTTTGGTGGATTTTTCCGCCCCTTTCCACGCGCGCGTATACGCGCGGGGGTGAAATTTCAACCATTCGTCACTAAATATCTGATCTGACGAATCAAAACCCTGGCGCGCCTGTTCCTTTCCGCGCGTCTTGAAGGATCCCAAATGGCCGAACCTGCTATCAACGTGAATGCCGACGCCTATGGCGCGGAATCGATCAAGGTGCTCAAGGGCCTTGATGCGGTACGCAAGCGGCCGGGCATGTATATCGGCGATACCGATGACGGCTCGGGCCTGCACCACATGGTCTACGAGGTGGTGGACAACGCCATCGACGAGGCGCTCGCCGGTCACGCAACGGAAGTCACCGTCACGCTCAACGCGGACGGCTCGGTGACCGTCACCGATAACGGCCGCGGCATTCCCACCGACATCCACCCGGGCGAAGGCGTCTCGGCCGCCGAGGTCATCATGACCCAGCTGCACGCGGGCGGTAAGTTCGACCAGAATTCCTACAAGGTCTCCGGCGGCCTGCACGGCGTGGGCGTCTCCGTGGTGAACGCGCTCTCCACCTCGCTGAAACTCCGCATCTATCGCAGCGGCAAGGAACACTTCATGGAGTTCCACCACGGCGATGCGGTGGCCCCGCTCGCCATCGTGGGCGATGCGCCGGATAAGCGCGGCACGGAAGTGACCTTCACGCCTTCGCCTCAAACCTTCACCATGGTGGAGTTCGATTACGCGACGCTGGAGCATCGCCTGCGCGAGCTCGCGTTCCTGAACTCGGGCGTGCGCATCATCCTCACCGACAAGCGACATGCGGAACACAAGCGCGAGGAGCTGATGTATGAGGGCGGCGTCGAGGCCTTCGTGCGCTACCTCGACCGCGCCAAGACCCCGCTGATCCAGCAGCCCGTGATGATTCGTTCCGAGAAGGACAGCATCGGCGTCGAGGTCGCTCTGTGGTGGAACGACTCGTACCACGAGAACGTGCTCTGCTTCACCAACAACATCCCGCAGCGCGACGGCGGCACGCACCTCGCGGGCTTCCGCGCGGCGCTGACGCGTCAGGTGAACGGCTATGCCGAATCCTCCGGCCTCACGAAGAAGGAAAAGGTTTCGCTTACCGGCGACGATTGCCGCGAGGGCCTGACCGCCGTCGTGTCCGTGAAAGTGCCCGATCCGAAATTCTCGTCGCAGACGAAGGACAAGCTCGTCTCATCCGAAGTACGCCCCGCCGTCGAGAACGTGATGAACGAGGCTCTCAACAACTGGCTCGAGGAGCATCCGCAGGAAGCCCGCACCCTCGTCGGCAAGGTGGTGGAAGCCGCCGCCGCCCGCGAGGCCGCCCGCAAGGCGCGCGAGCTCACGCGCCGTAAAGGAGCGCTCGACATCGCGTCCCTTCCCGGCAAGCTCGCCGATTGTCAGGAGCGCGATCCTTCGAAATGCGAATTGCTGCTCGTCGAGGGCGATTCCGCCGGCGGCTCCGCCAAGCAGGGCCGCGACCGCGCCTTCCAGGCGGTTCTGCCGCTGCGCGGCAAGATCCTGAACGTCGAGCGCGCGCGCTTCGACAAGATGCTGTCGAGCCAAGAAATCGGCACGCTGATCACCGCGCTCGGCACCGGCATCGGTCGCGAGGAGTTCAACCTCGACAAGCTGCGCTACCACCGCATCATCATCATGACGGACGCGGACGTGGACGGCTCGCACATCCGCACGCTGCTGCTCACCTTCTTCTTCCGGCAGATGCCGGAGCTGATCGAGCGCGGGCACCTCTACATCGCGCAGCCGCCGCTCTACAAGGCGACCCGCGGCAAGTCCTCGATCTACCTGAAGGACGAGCGCGCGCTGGAAGATTACCTCATCGGCGAAGGCATCGAGTCCGCTGCGCTGCAGCTCGAAACTGGTCTGTCGTTCCAGGGCGATCAGCTCAAAGGCCTGATCGACGAGGCTCGTCTCGTGCGCCAGGTGCTGAACAGCCTGCACACGCGCTATGACCGCAAGGTGGTGGAGCAGGCGGCGATTGCCGGTGCGCTGCGTCCCGATGTGGTGGAGGATCCCCAGAAGGGTCCTGCGGCTGCGGCCTATATAGCCCAGCGTCTCGATGCGATTTCCGAAGAACTCGAGCGCGGATGGACCGGCGAGGTCCGCGAGGGCGGCTATGTCTTCTCGCGCACCGTGCGCGGCGTGACGCAGACCGCGACCCTCGATCAGGCGCTCATCGCAAGCCAGGAAGCGAAGAAGCTCGACGAACGCGCCAGCACACTTGACGTCTACGCGAAGCCTGCAAAGCTCGTGCGCAAGAACGACGAGATGCAGATCGACGGTCCGCTCTCCCTGTTCCAGTCGGTGTTGTCCACCGGACGCAAGGGCCTGCAGCTCCAGCGCTACAAGGGCCTCGGCGAGATGACCGCGCAGCAACTCTGGGAGACGACGCTCAACCGCGACGTGCGCTCGCTCCTGCAGGTGAAGGTGAAGGACACCACCGACGCCGACGACCTCTTCGTCAAGCTCATGGGCGACGTGGTGGAGCCCCGCCGTGAGTTCATTCAGGAAAACGCCCTCTCGGTGGCGAACCTGGACGTCTGATTTGTTGTGTCCCAACAAGCATATAGACCCTAAAAACAGGCATATAGACTGCTTTCGACAGGCAATTAGACTGACTTTTTGCATTTTTTGGCCCCACAGCTCACCCCTGTGGGGCCTTTTCCGTTGTTGGCGTGCCCCTCAAGAGCTGGTGTGATAGGCGACGTGGTTGAGCCAGATCGTGAGTTTATCTGTGCCAATGGTCTTTCATTTGCCTGAAAGGAGCGCGTTGGCGGGCTGGATGGACAGTCGCTCAAATAGTGCGAAACATTCCACCAAATCCAATCTGGGCCTCACAGCCTCTGCTGTGGGGCCTTTCCATTGATGGATAACCGTCACAAGGACGGGTTAATGGGCGCTGTCATAAAGCCTGATCGCGAGTTAATCCCGGAGACACGCACTCACTGGCGAAGCAGTAGGCAGGCGGCTTCGCTCATTCAGCTTGTTGGCGACAATTGCATGTGTTGGCAGGCGCTATGATTGTACCGTGGGATCAATGTGCAGACCTCAAAGCGTGAAGACGGACCTGCGAGACGGACTCCACCGACAACCCGATCCGCCACGAGCTGGTTTTCTAAACGAAAGGGCATAAGAATATAGAATTGGCCGTGCGTGGTTTCGCCCAGCTACGCAGTTGCGGACTGAACTGATGCTGTTTTCGGGAGGCCGCATCATGCACCGAAGCCTGCGCCCCTCAGTTCTGATCTCACCTGGCCTGATCGTGGATCAGATCCACGCTGATCCACAGCAAGTG
>NZ_JBVVAK010000052.1:0-54336 GCF_055792825.1 Microvirga sp. GN3 | reverse complement strand
AACCGTACATGCGCCCCATGCGTCCAGAAACTCCCGTGCAGATTGGTTGAATTGTTGCACGGACTTTTAGAACTGCAAGGAAACGGCTTTGCGCTCACCCAGGGCGGTGTCCGCAAAGCCAAGAGAATTTGGATAAAGCTATGATACCCTGGCACCGTTGTTCGTGGTGACTGCTCAGGACCTGATTGGCCAGCATGGACGAGCCATACTGTGTGGCTGTTCACCGATGGTTGCCAATAGCACTTTATTGACGTAGTGCGTTTTCCCGATGCCGAGGGCAGCACTCACTATCCATCCTAAGTCACTGCCCACATTCCTTACTTGCATCCCGTCAGGTTGAAATGTTGAGCCCTTTATTAAACGATAGGTAAGATGCAATCGGAAAAGTTGTTCCAAGCGACGACGTGATTATGCCGCTACAAGAGCTTTAGTATAAAGTGGAAATAGGATAATCTAAAGGCTTACAGAACTACCGGCTGGTCGCACGGGTAATCATGCAATGATTTCCGATTCAGACTTCGTGATCACTCTTGTTCATGGCACGTTCGCACGTGGAGCGGCATGGACTAATCCGAACTCGCTCTTATGTTCTGCGCTATCCGCAAGAGCAGCATCCCGGCCTTTGCATTTCGTGCGTTTCGAGTGGTCTGGCCAGAATAGTCATTTGGAACGCCTGCAAGCTGGTCGCGAGCTTCGGTCGGCTATGCGGAACGTGATTGCCAAATACCCGTCTGCACGTCACATCGTAATTTCGCATAGCCATGGAGGGAACGTAGCTCTCTATGCACTAAGAGATCAGGCTATAGCGAGCAAGATAGGTGGCATCGTTTGCATGGGCACCCCCTTCATTGACGCTGCACCCCGCGAGATTCCAAGCTTTATTCTCGCTTTTGGTCTTATTCTTAGCATACTCAGGCTTCTAATAACCGCAGCGCCAATGTGTATTCTAATCACGGTACTATTGGGGTTTCTTTTCGGAGATTTTGCTGAGTTTCCTGTGATACTAATTCTGGCGCTTACTATTGCCATGTGGTGGGCCAGAATCCCAGGTTATCATTTGAAATGCAGGACACATTTCTTGAATACCGTCGTACATTACCAGCTATGTCGGTCCCGCGAGCTTCGGGCGTTCAAAACGCAACTGCCCATTCTTATCGCGAGAATAGCTGCCGATGAGGCTTCGGTATGGTTGCGACTTTTATATAAAATTTCTGGCATTCCATACACGTTTGGAGAAAGTCGATTCGCTTCAGGCGATGTATATGCGGTACTACCTGGATATTATACTGTTGAAGTTTTCTTCCGCTTGACGTTATTTGGGCTGTTCGCTGCTTCAATTATATTTGGAAGTACAGAATTTTTTGGATTCGAACTCGGCATGATATTTTTTTCTCCATTAGGTATCCTTTTATTTTCCAGTATTAACTTGATATATTTTGTGACAGGCGTGCTCTTTTCACTCTGGCTTATACTTGGAGGTGCCGTAACATGGCTGCTAAGCAGACTCAGGGCTGGCCGTTACGGATTCGGTGGGGAAGTTATCCTTGACGAGTGGCTTGTCGATATTAAGGTTTCGCCCATCCCCTTCCGTGCAGATGGCAAGATTAAAACTGTGTATGTCGATTTATCAAAATTAGGGTGGCAGCCACTATTCAACCTACGACATTCAATGATCTACAACGACCCCGGCGTCATTTCCGCAGTGTCTGATTTCGTGTTTAAGAACGCTGATGACTCGTCCTGACCGTCCCCTTGAATCATCGTCGCTGCGATCTCGCGATATCCATACTTCTCGAATCTGACCTGAACCTCGGATGCCGTGACCCGGCGCTCCTGGTCTTTGACCCGCTCATATTCTTCACGGCGCAATTCGATCTTATGCTGTTCGCGGATCGGGTCGGTTGTGAGCCAGCCGTACAGCCACCATGCCAACAGAGCGAATAATACAAACCCAGCATGGCGGAACAGGAGGCTCAGGAGCACTGCAATAACGCCTCCGATGACTCCAAACGTGATCCACATTCTGGGCTTGTCTCTCCTCAGCCGCTAATGCTTCTGGCCGATTTCAGGGGATTTATTGGAGCGGATTGAACGACAGATCGGTAATCCCTACTATGAGAAGATGACCGCCTGGGGTCTCGACCACAAAGGTCGGAAGCGGCTTGACCCGGACGTTGACCACAGTGCCTGCCGTCCCTGCGGGACACCCAGAAACTGATGACTTTAAGGTGACTGGCCGGTGTAGATGCCGTTGCGCAAAGGAATGGTCTCGGCGGATCGCTTCATTCCAAGAGAGCGAGAACCATTCGAGAATCTCATCTCCAGTAGTTAGTTCGGGCATCTGCACGGTCGCCCCCTGAGCAGCCTCGATGAGCATAGCTGCGAATACCGGGTCAACGTGGAGTCTGGATATACAGGCATTGCGACGGTCGTGCTTCCACGAAGGGCGGCGACGGGCTTCCTGGGCCATGGTATGTCAATACCTCGCAGCCGTTAGTCTATATAGACCTGCGACCCCAACATGGTGCTGCTCCCTGTCACCATATTTGCGATTACCGCAGCGATCTTGTTACCGCCCTGCGCAGATGGCTCGATTGGATTCGCATAGTCTCCCGGCTCATTGCAGATCAGGCGAAGGTCGATCAGCATCAGACCGCGCCGGAATGCCTCCCGCGTAATGACATCGTTGAAAATGGTGAGTGCCGTTGTATTGATCCGCTGTTGTATCTCGTCATCGGCACACCCGTCATAGATCGTACAGATCGCGACCGGGAGCTTCCGTGCCGTGATGGTGTCGAGCATTCGCCGGTAGTCCCTGGCGAACTGCTCTCTAATGGCAGAGAGTTTCACGAGGGCCACCGCAACGGATCGGACGTTCTCGAACAATACATGTGCTGCGCCCAAGGCATCATTGCCTCCGACGCTCACAACGATGTGGCTGGCATCAGTTGGAAGGGATCGAAGCTGGCGCTCGACATCGCGGGTAACGGCCCCATCCACGGCGCATAATGTGGCGCGCCAGTCTGGCGGTAGCTTCGCCCGGACTTGCTGGATCACGGCTGGGTGGCCTGGAACGTAGGCAGCATTATCCAGAACAGAATCGCCGAGAAGGACAACATGCTGCATAGGCGTTCGAGGACTCCGTTGGTGCGAGTGGTCATCACACGACCTCACTTAGGTCTGCCACCTCAATAATAAGCCCGAAGTTGGGATTCACAATGAAACTCACGGATCAACTTCGCTCGCACGCCTCCAGACATCAGTGCGGAATTCAGCGCTCCGTTCCCAGGTTGCCTCGCTAGTCGAATGCCGCAGCGTCACCTGAGCTTACTAACTCGGATGCACTCCATTGGTGACCCCAGAGACCAACCATGCAAGGAAACAGAGGATCGACAATCCGGACATGGACAACCCTATGGCTGTCCAACGGGAGACCCGCTTCTCCCAGACATGGGTCAGATGCTCGACCTCCTCCGTAAGCGGGGCTTTTAGCAGGGCTCGGAACCTGTTGCGGGCGTACCAGCCGCCTCCGAGCGGAAGAATCGCCAGCCATCCAAACACAATGGCCAGAAGCCCAAACAGGTCACGAAAACTGCCAACCGTCACATCGGCCCCCTAATCAATCGCGGCTCTCGATCAAACCTGATGCGAAAGGAATGTTGGAAGCCGGTCGATGCCGGTGCCTTGCGGGCGGTGCAGCTTGTGATGAGACCTGTTCATCATCCGCTCGATAAGGTGAGGGCACGGATTCGATCCGGCCCTACCATCTAGTGTGGCTCCACCGCCCGGAGGCTCATTCCATCTATCATTTCGGCTCGACGGGCTTCACACAGCTTGATTTTCCCTGCGATCTGCTCGCGTGTGCTCCTGCTCGATCCGTAAAAGACTATTCCGGCGAGTGTGGCGGCAATCCCAATCAGGAGGGCAACCGGGTCAGACCAGATCATTCCGAAAAGCGTCGCTCCGAACACCAGGAAACCGCCGACGATTGCTACCTTCGCAACGATCATGCTCTTTCGGCATCGCTCCGCCACATCAGACAGGGCGTCGATGTCAGCTTCGAGATCAGCAATCTGTTGATGGAGATCGGTCATTCGGTCGCGCCACAAATCAATGGGTTTTGAGCAACAATCTAACCTTGTTCCCGATCAGCGGGAATATAGGGGATCATACCCTTCTCAAAGGCAATCTCCTGAACCTCTCGCGGCATGTCACGAAGGTCCACCAGCAGACCATTCACCTCGGCCATCCAGATTAGCGGGTTCTGTTCCAGGAGGCTCGGTAACGACCATTTCGGGTTCAGCCGGTGGGCATCAAGCGCTCGCGAGATCACCTGCGCCTTGGCGCTCGCCGTACTTTGGCCAACCCCGAACCCGGCGCAGACATCCGCCATAGGCATATAGGGTTCGAACGACTTGTCCGAGAGAAAGTTGATCTGACCCAGCGTATAGATGATCCCACAGGCCCAGGTACGCGGCTGGCCAGAGGTAACTGGACTGGGGCGCTTCCGGCATAGTGCTGCCGCCATGTCCTGTGCCAGTTCAAGGTAGTCGTCATTCAGGCGGTCTCGGCAGAACGCGTTCGTCAGAGCGGTGATGGTGTCATAGGTCACCTGCATGGCTTTCGGCACAGACCTAGAGCGGGAGACTTTCGTCATGTCAGACCCTTGCACCTTTTTGCGTCACGCCTGCTGGCCTCGAACGTCGGACCAGCCCCATGGGTCATCTATCATGACACGGATAACCCAATCGTGCAGGATCGTTGCGCCGGGGCTACGAGCAGATAAACTCACCCACACAGAACCAGGGTGTTCGCGAACGGGGTCACTTCAGGATGAAAAGTTTTGACACCATCGTGATTGGCGTGGGCGGCATGGGCTCGGCGGCTCTATGGTATTTGACGCGCCGGGGTCAGAAGGTGCTCGGGATTGAACGGTTCGATCTCGGCCACAATATGGGCTCGTCCCATGGTCTGAACCGGATTATCCGCCTCGCGTATTTCGAGCACCCGAACTATGTGCCTCTTCTGCGGCGGGCCTATGAGCTTTGGCGCGAAACCGAGCAGCTTACCAGGGAGCAGCTTCTGTTCGTGACCGGTGGGATTGATGCGGGAGCGGAAGACAGCCGGATCGTCCAGGGTGCATTGGCGGCATGCCGAGAACATGGCCTCCCTCATGAGGTGCTGACGGCTCGTGAAACGACGCAGCGCTTTCCTGGCTATAAGCTTCCCGATCAGTATGCGGTCGTTTATCAGCCCGACGCGGGCTTTGTCGCATCGGAACGTGCCATCCTGGCCCACGCCTCCCTTGCCGTAGCGGCTGGGGCGGAAATCCACGGGCGTGAGAAGGTGCTTGCTATTGAGCCTTCCCAGGGGCGGGTAGTGATCGTCACCGATCAGGATCGCTACGAGGCAGGGCGGGTCGTGGTGTCAACGGGCGGGTGGATTTCCGATCTGATCCCCGCCCTGAAAACCAAAGCCGTGCCGGAACGCCAAGTGCTGGGCTGGTTCCTGCCGCAGAAACCGGACTTGTTCAGGCCAGATAATTTCCCGGTCTCGAACATCCTGAGTGAGGTGGGACACTTCTATCAATTCCCGACCTGGGGCATTCCCGGCTTCAAGATCGGTCTGTACCACCATTTCCAGGAGACCGGCCACGCCGACGAGCTTTCCCGCGAGCCAACGCCTGCCGATGAAGAGGCTCTTCGCAAGGGCATCCGGCACATGTTCCCTGACGCCGATGGCCCGACGCTGCGGCTTGCCGCCTGCCTGTTCACCAACACCCCGGACGAGCATTTTGTGATCGACACCCTTCCAGGTGCTCCAGAGGTCGTGGTTGCCTCGCCATGCTCGGGGCATGGCTTCAAGTTCGCCAGTGTGATCGGAGAAGTTCTGGCCGACCTCGCCACTAAGGGGACCAGCAAGCTTGATCTTTCGCTGTTTAACATCGACCGGTTTGAGCAACCTCAACCGCCCTGATTGGCACGACTACCAAGAGTCTCTGCCGTGTCAGCTTCCCACAGGTTGGTTTCAATATTCGATCAGAATCTCCAATCGGGCTGGATGTTCGGGAAGGGATTGAACTGCTCTCCCCAGGCCAGCGCCTCCTCCATCGAGTGCGGGCGGTGCGGGCTCGTCTCGGTATAAGCCCACCATTCGTCATCCAGGGCGCGGGTGGTTTGAGCATCTTGGCAGAGAACTTCGATCTGGTGAACGGGAATCATCGGCACCTTCTCGGTAGAGATGATCTGGACCGGACCGTACTTGGCGCAGACCGCTTTCATGTCGGCCCATTCGTCACTGTAGACGGTGAGGCTGGCAATGCAGTCCGGTTTGTCGCGTCTGGCAGAATGGCCGGTGAGTTCGTGGAAGCGCACAGGAGGCCTCGGGTTTGATGTTTCGAGGTATTTATCCAACCCGTCTCAGCAATTTCTAAGGATTCCAAGCCACGACTAGCGGTCCGTGAAGTCACAAACTATCGTCCTGGGAAACATTGCGCAGGCTGTCCTCAGTCGATGTCCATCTACTAGATGCGTGTTCTATGCGCGACGCGTTTTGCAGTGCCCTACGGCTTTCCAAAAACATTGGAATTGTGTCGATCCATGGCCTCGCTGCAACATTAGATCATGATTCCATTTTTCACGGCAGCCCTTAGCGGGCGATGTGCTCTCATTGCCGCGATTCTTGCGGATGCGGCACCTCCAGTAGGAAAATAGGTGATTGACCGCCGCCCTTCACGAACCATAGCCTTGGCCTTTCCCATTCGAGGAAAGTTTCGCGGTGAACAAGCACACCAGTGTGCAGCAGGCGATTGCGCGCCCAGCCTCAAAGGCCGGTGCCGCGCCGACGCTTGATGCGCATGTGACTGCCGTCGCCCAGAAAGCCTCGGAATTTGCCGCCACGCTCCAGAATCGAGACTTCAGTCGTCTCGCGTACTTGGCGGGCCTCTGGCATGACCTTGGCAAGTATCATCCTGAATGGCAGGCGTATATCCAATCCCTCGCTGGGCTCTCGCGGGACGAGCGAAAGAAGGTGCGCAGCGTCCAGCACTCCATTGTCGGAGCCATCCACGCCAACGAGCAATTCAAGGCCGCTTACCGGCAAAACCGAATCGACCACCGAGGCGCAGTAGCATTGGCGTACGTGATCGCTGGGCACCACAGCGGTCTTGCCAATTTCAGCGAGCATGCGGACAGTCCTACAGTCAAAAGTACGCTTCAGGCGCGCATGACTGATCCGGGTCAGGTACAGCGCCATCCGGAGGCCGTGTCGCGGACTCCCATCAGCATCGCGACTCTCCATGATAATTTCCCGATTCTTCCAGAGAATCTGGGTGACCCTCAGCTTTCGATCCGCATGCTGTTCTCGTGCCTTATTGATGCGGATCGACTGGTTTCCGAGAGAGAGACCGATCCGGCGACAGCGCCCCTTCGTTCGCAATATGAACCGCTCGAAAACCTGCGGGCTCATCTTCTGAGGTTCCGGAAAAAGCTGACCGGCAGAAAGCGCCGACCGAGGACGCCGCTACAGGCCATCCTCTATCAGGAGCGCGAAAACCTCTGGCAGGACTCCATCGCGAAGTCCGCACTTCCACCAGGAGTTTTTACTCTCACAGGTGGCACGGGGCTCGGCAAGACTATATCGGGCTCAGGCTTCATGATCGAGCACGCGATCCGGCACGGGAAGCGTCGGATCATCTACGTCGCGCCGTTCATTTCGATCACCGACCAGATTGCCAGGGTTCTGCGCGTTGCGTTCGGAGCCAGGAATGTTCTCGAACATCACAGCAGCGTGCGTGATCCGAGAGACACCGAAGAGGCTCAGGAAATCGCTGCCGCCGCAGCCCTGGCACGCGAGAACTGGGACGCGCCGGTCATCGTCACCACATACGTCCAGCTTTTTGAAAGCCTGTTTGCAGCCCGTCCGACCCGCTGTCGAAAACTTCATAACATCGCCAATTCGGTGATCTTCATCGACGAGGCCCAGGCGATGCCGGTCGAACTACTCAGACCGCTCGTGGCCGTGTTGAACGAACTGGTGGCGAACTACGGCGTCACCATCGTTCTCTCCACGGCAACACAGCCGAGTCTCAAACCAAAACCCTGGGAAGGCTTCGTCGGCATCACGGGCAGCACCGAGATCGCTCGCAATCCCACCAGCGTTATTCAGAGAACCAAACGAGCAACCACGACCATCTATCCGCTCGGGCGGGGACAGGGCCTGGAATGGGGCGAAGTCGCCACGGAGTTGCAGAAGCGGAAGACTGCCCTCTGCATCGTCAACACGAAGGGCGGAGCCGCCGATCTTTTCGCCAAGCTGCCGCGTGGCCAATGTTCCAAGCGCACGGCGTTTCATCTGTCGTCCTACATGTGCGTCCGCCATCGCGCCGACGTGTTGAAGAACGTACAACGCAAGCTCGCAAACAAGCGGCGCAAAAGCCCGCTCTGGCTGATCAGTACACCCCTGATCGAAGCAGGGGTCGATATCGACTTTCCTTGCGTATTCCGCGCTGTCGGACCGCTCGATTCGATGGTTCAAGCAGCAGGCCGCTGCAATCGGGAGGCTGCCCTTCCGGGGCTCGGGGACTTCGTGGTCTTCCCCTCGTGTGAACCCTGGGTCCCAGAGCTGATCGCGGACAGGGGGATTGGCGGTCAGTTCTTGGCCACGACGCCGAACCCCGACGATCTCTATCTTCCCTCAACATTCGAGGCATATTTCGACCGGCTTTACGCGGATAAGTATCTGGATCGCAACAAAATCACGCCAATGATCATGAAGTTCCCGCCGAACTTCCGCGACATCGAACGGGCATTCCGGCTCATTCCAGATGATCAGATCACCGTCATTGTACCGTACGGCCAGGAAGGCATGGATGCGATCAACGCGTTCAAGGCGGCGGAGGCGGGTCAGCCGGTTCCCGGACTTTTCGAGATGATCCAGGGGCTGACGATTTCCATCTTCCGCAAGAAGGCGGAGCCCCTGATCGCAGCAGGTATCCTCGGCCATCTCCCGAAGTTCGATGTCTACTACTTGGCCGATCCGTCCCGATACGACCCTGACCTGGGCTTCGACGATACTGCACCCTCCGAGGACGACCGGTCTCAAACCAGTAAGGAGAACACTCCATGAATTACGCATGGACCCATGTCAGTGAGCCCAGCGACCAGGAACTCTCTGAATTTCAGCACGGGCTGCCCAGGAACGTGTTTCGGGTTCGCATGGCGGGACGGTACGCCTGCTTCACTCGACCTGAATACAAGGCCGAACGGCGTTCCTACGACACGATCACACCATCCGCTGCGGTGGGATTCCTGGAAAGCGTTTTCTGGCATCCGGGCGTCGTCTACGAGGTTCGGCGCATCTATGTCGAGAAGCCGGTCCGGTTCATGAGCCTGACCATGAACGAGGTCGAGCGGCCATCCGGTATGATGTCTCAGGACCCCGTCTCGGGACGCATCCAGCGGACCACGACCCTTCTTCGTGACGTATCCTACGTCCTTGAGGTCAAAGTCACGGGCGAGGACAACAACAAGGTCTTCAACATGATAACGCGCCGCCTCGCCAACGGCCAGAACCGGCATACCCCCTACCTGGGCTGCCGAGAGTATGTCGGGAAATACGGGATGGTGTCACCGCGCGAGGAGATCAAAACGATCAGCGAGACACGCGACCTCGGGCAGATGTTTCATTACCGCAAATGGTCGGACAAGACCCATCCCGGCACCCGCCGCAGCACTCATATTGAAAAACTCTGTTTCTTCCATGCTGTCATGAAGAATGGCGTCATCGAGGTTCCGGAGCTTCCCCGATGAGACTGACAGCGCTGATGGGGGTCCAGTCGAAGTTGATCGCCGATGACAAGCTGCACCCAGTGGACGATTACGAGGAGCGCCGTTTTGCATTCTTCATCAACCTGAAGACATCAGGGCAGGTCGTGAGCATCACGGATTGGCGGACCGAGCCGAAGTCGCCGAACGCGGGTGGTCGCATGTATCGGGCTCCCATCACCGACCGGACGAGCGGCACCGAGGCAAACCTCCTCTACGACAACCGGGAGTACTTGTTCGGCATCCCTGCCGAGATCGACGAGAAGGGCAAATCCGGCGAGAAGCTCGACAAGGAGAGAGCGAAGAAGGCGGCCCGCTGCCTTGAGCGCTTGGAAAACTTCAAGTCGAAGGTTGCCCTGATACGGGAGAAAACTCGGGAAGACGGGCGCACCTTCCCGGAGGTTGAGGCTGTATGGAATTTCTATACCGCCAAGGACGGCAGTTTCTTTGCAGAATTCCTTGCCTCAGAGGATTTCGCAGAGGTGATCATGAAGGTTCCGCCGTCTGTGTGGATCGCGTTCCGCCTCGACGGGACAGACTATCCGGCATTCAATACACCCGACCTGGAACCATACTTGGTGCCGTCGAGCCTGGGGCAGCCAGAAACGATTGGCCAATGCTGCATAACCGGCGAGACTGGGCTGCTTGGAGACAACCACACGATGATCCGTGGTGTCGTGGGAGCGAACGACACCGGAGCCGTGCTGGTATCCTTCAACAAGAAATCCTTCAATTCGTTCGGGCTTCGTGACGTTGAAAATGCGCCAATGCTTCGGCGAGTGACTCGCGGCTACGGGCGCGGGCTCAACTATCTCCTGAAGGATCAGGATCATCATATCCGGATCGGCAACGGAAAGCATCCGGGCGACGGCAGCATCGTGATCTGGGGAGACGACAACCTGTTCACCACGATCCCGGCCACAGTCGTAGGTATTCCGCCTGACCTTGATGCTGACATCGCCGAGCAGGGCATTTTTGCAATTACAGACCGCGAGGAGAGCGTCAGGAACTACAGATACCTGCGCGACCGCACAACGGTTCATGGCGAGCAGCCGCGCGCCGTCCAGGGAAACATCTACGCCGTGACTTTCCGGGCCAATTCCGCGCGTCTGGCGATTACCGACTGGTACGAGAACTCAGCCTCCACAACGTACCAGAACGTCGTGCGCTGGTTTGACCAGATGGACATGGTTCTCCCGAACCCACCCAGGCAGTGGAAGACCCCTATGAGTCGCTACGTGTCGATCCTGGACTTTCTGGAACCGATGAAAGCCCTGACAAGCGAGGACAAAGCTCGCCTGAAGGTCTCGCTGTTCCGGTCGGCGCTGACGGGCGAGCCCATTGATCCGGAAGTACTGGCTGGTGTTCTCCGGGCCTTCAAAGCCTCAATCCAGGACGTGCGCGGCAGCTTCCTCCTGGACCTGTATCAGTTCCGTCTTGCCGCCCTTGCGAAACTCATTCTCACGCGAACCCAAGGAGTACAACCTGTGTCTGTCGATCCCAACAACAGACGCCTCGCCTACAATCTCGGGCGGCTGTTCGCTCTGTTCGAGCGAGCCCAGGCCCTCGCAGTTTCCGAAATCGGCACGACAATTCTCAGTCGGCTGTCAGGAGCCATGGAGAGTCCTGCTGCCGAGTTCCCCAGCCTTGTGAAGCTCAACTCGAAACACCTTCCGCAGATTGATACAGGACTGCGCATCTGGCTGGAACGCCTCATCGGCGAAGTGTTTTCGAATCTCGGCGAGAACGCCAACCCGTATCCCTTCCCGCAGGTGCTGACCGACGAAGAACAGGGCGAATTCGCCATGGGCTACTGGCAGCAGAAGCGAGCATTGTTCACCAAATCCGCCACTGACGAGACCAACCCAGAGGAGACCGTCCATGAAGCAGCCTAAGTCAGAAGTTACCACCGAACCTTCTGCGTCCCCGATCAAAAAGACTGACTTCGTTTTGATATTCGACGTGCGGAACGGCAATCCGAACGGCGATCCCGACCGAGCCAATGCTCCCCGCACGGATCGGCATACGGGTCATGGACTCGTGACGCCGGTCTGCCTCAAGCGCAAGATCAGGAACTACGTTTCCCGTCGTATGGAAGGCGTGGACGGCTATCAAATTTACATCGAAAAGGATGCTGTCCTGGGCGAGCGCAAAGCTGCTGTGGTCAAGGAGCATCCGAAGGACCCAGCGAAGGAAATGTGTCGCCGCTACTATGATGTGCGGCTGTGCGGTGGTCTTCTGAGCGCCAATAAAAACAGTGACTCGAAAGCTGACAGCATTACTGGCCCACTCCAGATCACCTTCGCGGAAAGTATCGACAAGGTAACGCCTGACGATCACACGATCACGCGCTGTGCCGCCGAGAATGCCCGCGAGGGTAAGGATAACAAGACCATGGGGGTTCATCATACGATACCGTACGGCCTTTATGTCGCCTACGGGTTCATCGACCCTGTGCGTGCGGCCCAGACGGGTCTCAGCCTGGACGACCTCGAACTCCTCAAAGAGGCATGTGAGAACCTGTTCGAGAATGACCGCTCGACGCAGCGCGGCACGATGGCCATGCGGGCGATCTATGCGTTCGAACACGAGAGTCCGAATGGTACGCGTCGGGCCAACGGCGTCGAACTGCTCGAAAGTATCCAGATTCGCCGCCGTGAAGGTGTTGTTCACCCGCGCTCATTCAGCGACTACGAGGTGACCGTCCCCACACAGGATGATCTGCCGAAGGGCGTCACACTCCAAGTCTGGAAAGAGCCATTCGTCCTGGGCCGCGCGGACGAGGCGGCGTGATCACCTGTTGCGCGAACCAGGAGCAGGATGTTAGTCCTTCGACGGTTCGCGCAGAGCTTAAGCTCTTTGATAAGTTGCGGTTTTTTGATTGCGCTCATTGGTGCGTAGCGCTTCTTTGCCGAGTCAAAGAAGGTTCGCGCAAATAACCTCGAATTCACCAGCGAGTCAGCAGGTTGGAAAAGAGGCAGTCGCACCCCGCTCGGGTGCGTGGATTGAAACATCGTCGCGCAAACGGCCAGCGGCGGCAATTACTGGAATGTCGCACCCCGCTCGGGTGCGTGGATTGAAACACTGTCGCCTGGAGGCAAGAGACCCAGCGCGCGGCGTCGCACCCCGCTCGGGTGCGTGGATTGAAACTTAATGATCTGTGCAGATGTAACGACGGCATTTGCCAGTCGCACCCCGCTCGGGTGCGTGGATTGAAACTCTGGCGGGTGCTGAGCCATGCGCTCATCCATAGCGTCGCACCCCGCTCGGGTGCGTGGATTGAAACTCTAGTTGCCGGATTAGCTTCTCGGCGGCCTTCAAGTCGCACCCCGTTCGGGTGCGTGGATTGAAACGGGCGCTGCCCCGTAAACCCTCGGTGCCGCGTAAAGGTCGCATCCCGTTCGGGTGTGTGGATTGAAACGTCTACGGCGATCAGTTTGTGAACTTCGCCCTGACGGTCGCACCCCGTACGGTGCGTGGATTGAAACCATGATCCTGTTGATGTGTCGTCGCTGGAGTTCCAGGTCGCACCCTGTACGGGTGCGCGGATTGAAACGACCAAGCGGTCATCGACGGGGAAGTTGCGTTGAAGTCGCACCCTGTACGGGTGCGCGGATTGAAACGGGAAGCCCGTATGATAGGTCCACAGGATGAACGGGTCGCACCTAGTACGGGTGCGTGGATTGAAAGCAGACCTTCGTGCGCGACACACTCGATCACGGCTTAAGGTCGCTCCCTGGACAGGAGCGTGGATTGAAGCGTGGACACGGCGCAGAAGTGCATCCGGGTGATCGACAGTCGCATCCAGTAGCGGTGCGTGGATTGAAACAAAGAACCGGGCTTCATTTTCGGTGTGACCGTGGCGTCGCACTCCGTACGGGTGCGTGGATTGAAACTATCGCCGCCAGACAGTGCGGTTCCAGACCGAGTAGTTGCACCCAGTACGGGTGCGTGGATTGAAACTCCAAGAGGTCTTCATAAGCCGCGATCAGCAGGCGTCGCACCAAGTACGGGTGCGTGGATTGAAACCAATCGTCAGCGGAGAGCTTCACCCCTTGCCACGTGTCGCACCCTCTACGGGTACGCGGATTGAAACATGTAAACGTCGCCTTTTTTGCCGATCCCATCAAAGGCCGCACCCAGTGTGGGTGCGTGGATTGAAACCCTGAGCAGATCGAACGGATCGCTGAATGGGAGTGTCGCACCCTCTACGGGTGCGTAAATTGAAACACTAATTACCGTCAAATCGAAATGGATGTCGCTCAAGTCACACCTTGTACGTGTGCGTGGATTGAAACATCCCTTGGTTTCTCCAGAAGTAATACCGTGTACCGGTCGCACCCCGTCCGCGTGCGTGGATTGAAACGTCATCATGGACGAAGCCTCTGGTATCTCCGAGTTCGCACCCTGTATGGCGGGTGCGTGGATTGAAACACCAGCCCAGCGAGTGCATCAGCAGGGCCGCATGGTCGCACCCTTCACGGGCGCGGATTGAGACATTAATGGCGCGGCCTCCGTGACGGACATTCGCGAGTCGCACTCTATACTGGTGCGCGGGTTGAAACCCGGACGGCAAACCGCCCTTCGTCGTTGTCACCTGTCGCACCTTCTGTGGGTGCGTGGATTGAAACTGAATAGCTGTGCGACCAATGCCGAGCCGGGGAGCGTCGCACCTTGTATGGGTGTGCGGATTGAAACTTCTGAATGGTTCCGATGTCCTCGACCACCACACTGTCGCACCCCGTACGGGTGCGTGGATTGAAACCAGAGAGCGCGGATCGGCTTCTTGTCGCCCTTGCGTCGCACCTTCGCGGGTGCGTGGATTGAAACATAATTGGGGTCGGCATCTTGTACGTGACACCCTTGTCGCGCCCTTGCGGACGCGTGGATTGAAACTGGAGCGAGTCGGACAACACGGACTACGGCAACCATCGTGTCCTCTCGGGTGAGTGGATTGAGCCGTGGCCAAGGGCCTGTAGGTGTTCAAGGTCCTCGGGAGCACCCGTACGAAGTGCGTGGATTGAAATAAGGCTGTGAGCCAGACCGCGATCCTGATGCACGGTCGCACCCTGTACGGGCGCGTGGATTGAAACAGAATGCCGCCCTTAGTGTACTCGGCAAAGTACCAGTCGCACCCTGTACAGGTGCGTGGATTGAAACTACTTGTGTACGACGATGCACACGAAGCCGTTCGGTCGCACCCTGTACGGGTGCGTGGATTGAAACACCGTAGACGGGGCAAGGCCCATGGCCTTCTCCATGGCGCACCCCTATACGGGTGCGTGGATTGAAACTTCGTTGAGTACCTGACCCAGAACCGCTACTCCGAGTTGCACCCTGTACGGGTGCGTGGATTGAAACGACAACAAGGCGGAAACCCTTCGGGCTATCGTCAAGTCGCACCCTGTACGGGTGCGTGGATTGAAATCCTCGGATGGGGACTGGACGATCCATCCCGGAGCCCTGGCGGAAGAATCCGCCAGGGCTCATCATCGTGAATGCCGACTGCGGAGCGTGATGGCCAAGTCAAAACGATCTTGATCTATGGTCGAGGACACAGTCATGCTTCGGGAGAATGCTCCGCTCCCGCTCGAACGAATATTGTCGAAGATGCTTACGGATGCACTTTGCTCCACGCCGTCACCCAGGTGATGTCCAGATCGCCTGCATCTGGATGGATGTCGCGCGACGACTGTCACCAGGGCTCAACGTGCTGCGTGGCTGGCTCTGTCACAGTCCATTAAGTCTTGGCTTTGCGGACACCGCCCTGGGTGAGCGCAAAGCCGTTTCCTTGCAGTTCTAAAAGTCCGTGCAACAATTCAACCAATCTGCACGGGAGTTTCTGGACGCATGGGGCGCATGTACGGTTATTCGAGGTGTTCAACATCGAGCCAAGACTGGGCGATCCAGGTCGAGGCGCTTTCCCAGGCCGGGGTCGATGACCGAGACATCTTCCGGGAGAAAGCATCCGGCGTGAAGCGGGATCGAACGGAACTCCGCCGCGTGCTCGACCTGCTGCGGGAGGACACGACCCTGTACGTGTTCGCCCTCGACCGACTAGCTCGGTCCCAGCTTCACCTCTTGCAGATCGTCGAGGAGATCGAGGCCAAGGGCGCGAAGCTCGTGAGCCTGCGCGAGAACATCGACACCAGCACGCCGATGGGCCGGTTCTTCCTGGGCGTCCTGGGAAGCCTCGCGGCCATGGAGCGCGAACTCATCCTCAGCAGAACCAAGGCCGGGATCGAACTTGCTCGCCAACGGCAGGTGCGTTTCGGCAGACCGACGAAGCTGACTCAGGCGACGATCCGGCAGGTGCTGCTCGCGCATGACGATCCGGCTACCAGAGTGCCCGAGACCTGCCGCGTCCTGGGTATCAGCAGATCGAGCTACTACTCGGCGCTGCGCGCGGGGCGGCAGCAGGCCCACGAGTTGGTGATCGAAGCCGCATGACCTGCTGATCCTGGAGTTGGTGAGGAGGTGGAAGGTGTCAGGATTAATCAGGTCGGTGAGGGGAGCGAGGCGAAGCCGAGACCCATGGGACCTGTAGACCTGTAGGAGATGAAGGACTGGATGCAGACCTCCATCTCTTCCTGATCTCAATCCATTTCTTCTTTCTAATTTAGTTTTGGCATACAGGAGATACAGGACCTACAAATCCCTTGTCTCACAAGGCATTGAGCCCTGTATCCTGCTGTATGTCCTGCTAGGGGCGTCCCCCGCTCACACGGCGGATGGACCGCAATAGCGATATGCAACCCCGCTCTCGATGCGAGTCTTGTCGAAGGGCATGCTCTCGGGATGGTTCTTGGCAATGCGCCCCATCTCGTAGTCCCATTCCGTCTTCGTGGTCTTCACCGAACCAGGATAAGCGCGCTCCTCGTACGCCCGGAACGAATCATAGAGGTCTATCGCCGCGATCTTCTGGGTCTTGCGATTGACGCGCTGACCATAGGTCTCGTCGTCATCCGGATCGAACGCCCGCAGCCACGCCTCGATACGCCCTGGGTCGCGGGTCGCTTCCTGCTTCTCCTTCAATAAGTGGGCGAACGGCTTGATCGGGTCTTCGGCCTCGATATCAACCGAACTCCACAGATCAGCCCAGTCGATGCTGTTCATCGTGTCCCAGCATGGCTTGTTGAGGAAGCGCAGGCCAATAAAGCGGCGGATTCCCGTAGGGTCCTTGATCAACTGCTCCAGTTCCTTGTTGCTGCACCCGATGAAGGTCGCATTCTGCGCAATCTGGACCTTGGTGGTGGTATAGAGCGGACGCCGCGTCAGGGTCTTGGCCGTGATTGCCTTCTTGATGTCGTCAATGTCCGACTTCGAGGCATACCCCATCTCATCCAGGAACAGGATGTATGAGCGCCAGATGTCGATGTTGCGAGCGTCCTCGATCATCTTGAAGTCTACATCAAGCTTCAACTCCTTAAGAGGGCTCGTCATCTGCTCGACGAAGGTCGTCTTACCGATCCCCTGCGGACCCAGGATGACCACCATGAGGTGATCCTTCACCTCCTTGCCACGCAACTTCGTCTTCACCTGATGGATGAACTTCTTGAGGATGGCGACGATGAACTCGGGTGGCGTATCGCTCGTGTCGAAGACCCTTGAAGCGAGGTCCAGCCACACCTTGTCGATCTCGTCACGCCTGCTTGGGCTTAGGTATTCTATGCTGGAGAAGAGTTCGAAGCGACGTACACGCCTCGCCGCTTCATACCAGTACTGTACGGCATCGTTGATGCTCTCCGACCTGAAGTTGAGTTTGAGCTTCTCGCTCAAGACGCGAAGTTCCAGGCCGAGTTCCTGCATGTCCATCTCAGGAGGGAACATGAAGGCGCAGTAGGTCGCCGTGATGCTGTTCCCTTCGAGTAGATCGGGGGAGAAGTAGTCCTTCTGACCGGTCTTCTCGTCGAGCAGGAATGGCGTAGTCGCACGATGAAGCGTGCCATCGTAGCGACAGGTGATCTTCTCACGAGCAACGTACGCCTTCACGAAGTCGGTTGCGTTGTTGGGCAAAAAGCCAAGCTCGGCCTTCACTTTGACTGCCTGGAGAGCCTTCTCGAAGTCTGCCTTTGAGAGATGCGGCAGGAACTTCCTGACCCAGTCACGAAGCCGGTGATTGTTCATGGATGGGTCCACAACGATGCTGATGGCTTCTGCGGTGATGATCTCGCCACTCGCCATGCGCTTTGCCCAGTCAGCAATGCACTCCTGGATGAAGTTGTCGTACTCCTCCTGGGGCGTGAGGGCTTGAGGGGGTAAATGAATAAGGTCGGTCAAAAAATTAATTCCAATAGATGAAGCCCTAAAACAGGGCGGCTCTTGAAGAGCTTCATCATGAAGACCGATCCGGGTGCCTTCTGTCAAAATTAAAACGCACCCATTCAAAAAACCGGCCAGTAACCAGCCGCAGAATAATTTTGACTTTCTGAGAATCGGGCAATTACGGTGACATCAATGGGTCACGGCCCAGACCAAAGAGTTTTTTTGATTATGAAGCATTTTAATTTTTATCTGAACATCACCTCTGTTTACTTCCCCGACATTGCCCACTCCCTTGCCGAGGACGCGTGCTACGACATGTTCGGTGATCCTGGACCGACCTGGAACATCGAGCGCCATCCCGACAACTTCACCCTCTTGGGCTTCGCCAGCGAGGATGACGTGATGGAATTCGAGGCTTACTGGCAGCGCCTGCTCCCGCCCCCGATCCATCTCGGAAGCATGGGGAGCAAGTACATCTAATGACCTGCTCCCTCACTTACACCATCTCAGGGGGTGATATCTGGGTGACCCAGAAGCTCATCAGGCCCGTGATCGAAGGCGCTCTGCTGACGGCTGGCATTGCGGGTGATCAACTGCACCTGGATGATCTCGCCGTTCAGATCGAGGTCTGGAAAGCACGCGACATCGCCGATGAGGCGGGTATCGACTACTTCACGAGCACCTGGAGCATCGACCCGGACGGGGATGTCGAGCTTGAGTTCCGTGGCATCAAGGATCAAGCCGAGGTGACGCGGTTGAAGCAAGCGCTCCACGCGAACGTACCGCCCCAGCCATCAAGCCCCTAAACCCCATGGCCTGGGAGAGCATCCCAGGCCAGCTTGACCGCAGGCGGTCACGCCTTCAGCCTTCGTGCCGCAACCACGAAGGTCGGTCATGCACGACAACGAATCCCCTCAGTTCCACCAAAAACGGGGGACAGGGTTCGTGTTCGGTGACTGGGAGATGGCTGCCTCGGTTCGGGTGCAGACCTAAAGGATTGATCCCAAACAGCAACGTGGAGCTTGACCGCTCTGACGGGGGATCATGGCTTTCCACTTCCACGCGGGTGATATGCCCGCGCGGTAGCACGATCACCCCTTGATCTCAACGCGCCTTTGCCGCCGCCTCGCGAATGGCAGCCATGTTGGCGGAATAGGCCGAGGGGCCGCCTTTGAACGTGGCGGAACCGGCGACGAGCACATTGGCTCCGGCCTCGGCCACCAGCGGCGCGGTCTCAGGGGTTACGCCGCCGTCGATTTCGATATCGATGTTCCGGTTGCCGACCATCTCCTTGATCCGGCGCAGCTTGGTGCAGACGGAGGGGATGAAAGCCTGACCGCCGAAGCCGGGATTGACCGTCATCAGGAGAATGAGATCGACCTCGTCGATCACCGGCTCGATGGAGCCCTCATGGGTGCCGGGATTGAGGACAATGCCGGCCTTCTTGCCGAGCTTCCGGATGGTCTGGAGCGAGCGGTGCAGGTGCGGGCCCGCCTCCGCATGAATGCTGATGATGTCCGCGCCCGCCTTGGCGAAGGCTTCAAGATAGGGATCGACGGGGGCGATCATCAGATGCACGTCGAAGGGCTTGGAAGTGTGAGGGCGCAATGCCTTCACCACATCGGGGCCGATGGTGATGTTCGGCACGAAATGCCCATCCATTACGTCGATGTGAATCCAGTCTGCACCGGCAGCGTCGATGGCGCGGATCTCTTCTCCGAGCTTGGAGAAGTCGGAGGCGAGAATGGAGGGGGCGATGAGAAGTGGGCGTGTCATGCCGCGCCGGTAGCACGAGCCTTTTTCCATCGCAACGGGACATTCAGGCGCGAGCCCAACCAATTGAAGACCACTTGGCTGGGGAGAGGCTCTTTTGCGACAGGAATTCCATGGACGGCCTTGAGCCAACGGGAGTAAAGATGCCTCGTCAAAAGGCATGAACGTCATCGCTCGGCCTGAGAGGCGATTGGAAACGGGGCAGGATATTGATGCGTAAGGATGTGGTTGTTCTTGGCGCCGGCATCGTCGGCGTGTCGATTGCCGTGCACCTGCAGAAGCGCGGTCGGTCAGTCCTGCTGGTCGACAAGCGCAAGCCCGGCGAGGAGACCTCCTTCGGCAATGCGGGCCTGATTCAGCGCGAGGGTGTCTATCCTTATGGTTTCCCGCATGATTTCGGCGCCCTGCTGCGCTATGCCCTGAACAACACCGTCGATGCCCATTACCATTGGGCCGCGATCCCGAAGCTCGCGCCCTTCCTGTGGCAGTACTGGATGCATTCGCGTCCTGCCCAGCACAAGGCGATCGCGCGGATGTATGCGCCTCTCATCGAGCGCAGCGTCACCGAGCACATGGCGTTGGCGGAAGAATCCGGCTCCACGCAACTGATCCGCCCGACCGGCTGGATGAAGGTGTTCCGCGACCAGCAGAGCATGGACGAGCAGTTCAAGGACGCGGAGGAGGTGAAGCGCGATTTCGGCGTCAACTTCGACGCGCTCGACACCAAGGGAGTCGCGGAGCGCGAGCCGCATCTCAAGGTCGAGACCAAGGGTGGCATCCATTGGACGGACCCGGCCTCGGTCTCCGACCCCCACATGTTGACCCTGGGCTACGTGGGCCTGTTCGAGCGCCTCGGCGGCGAGCTGGCGGTGGCCGATGCCAACACGCTCGAAGAAACCGCAACCGGTTGGCGCATTCAGACGGAGAAGGGGCCGGTAGAGGCCGGAACTGTCGTCATCGCTCTGGGCGCCTGGGCGGATGTGCTAACGACAAAGCTTGGCTATGATCTACCACTTGCGGTCAAGCGCGGCTACCACATGCACTACAAGCCCGCGGGCAATGCGGTGCTCAATCGGCCGACTCTCGATTTCGACCGCGGCTATTTCCTGGCTCCGATGACGAATGGCATCCGCCTCACGACAGGCGCGGAGTTCGCCAATCGCGATGCGCCGAAGACACCGGTCCAGCTGCAGCGCGCCGAGCCGATCGCCCGGGAATTCTTCCCGTTGGGCGAACGGGTCGATCCGGAGCCGTGGATGGGCATGCGCCCCTGCACGCCGGATATGATGCCGATTATCGGGCCAGCGCCTAAGCACAAGAACCTCTGGTTCGGCTTCGGCCACGCCCATCATGGCCTGACGCTCGGCCCGGTGACAGGCCGGCTGCTCGCCGAGATGATCACGGGCGAGACGCCAGTCGTCGATCCGAAGCCGTATCGGGCGGAGCGGTTTTAAGCCGCTTTCCTTTTCGTGGCCCTTAGACCCCTCCTTGCAAGATAGGTATCCTATCCGTTTGGAGGGGAAAATGCTTGAATGAGAGGTTAGAACGTTTATGATCCGCTCCAACGTTACGGGGGAGGCGGATGCTGGGGGGCGACCGGTCGCTGATCGGTGACATCTATGAAGCTGCGGTCATTCCTGAGCGATGGTTTCAGGTCTTTGAGCAGATCTCAGCCTTTGCCGGAGCCAATGGCGGCTCGATGACTGCCGTCACGGGAGAAGGTGCAAGATCCTGGGTAGCCACTGAGCGCTTCCGCTCTGCTTTGGGCGATTGGTACGCCGAAGGCTGGCACTTGCGAAATACCTGGGCCGAACGGGGCGGCCGGCGGAAGCGCCTCCAGTTCTTCGACGAGACTGAGATTTTCTCTCCGGGCGAGCTCGATTCAATTCCCATGTACCGGGACTTCATCCGTCCGCGAGGCGGCGGCTGGTCCGCCGGTGCCCTCATGCAGGTCCCTGGCGGCGGCATCGTTTCCATTCGTTTCGAGCGTCCCTACCATCATGGTCCTATGGAGCCCGAACTGAGGACGAGATTGAATCTGCTCCGGCCACACTTGGCGCGTGCTGCATTCCTGTTCACGAAGCTCGGAATGCGGCAGGCCCGATCAACAGTCTCAGCCCTGCAGTTCATGGAGATCCCTGCCGCAGTCCTTAACCGAAACGGCCGGCTTCTCGCCTGCAACACCGCAATGGAGTCCCGGCTGGCTCAGATCAGTGTGAGAGCGGGCGATCGGGTTGCCTTCACGGATGACGAGGCCCAACGGACATTGGGCGAGAGCCTTGCACGGATCACCGCCGGGCTGTTCGACCAATTGCGCGGCCCCATCCCCCTTCCGGCAATGGAGGAGCACGGGCCAGCGGTCGCCTATCTGCTTCCGCTCCGTGGGGCTGCCCAGGACCTGTTCGGCTGCGAGAGCACGCTTCTCATCATCCGGCCTGCCCATTCGGATAACCGGCTCATGGATCTGGTGCGGACCCGGTTCGCCATCGATGCAGGCGAAGCTCAGCGCTGGGGGCGATTGATCGCGGCAGCATCGCCACGTCTGGCGGCTGCACTTCTAGCCTCGACAGAGAATGTTCAAGCCGCTCTCGACCGCACACTCGGGAATACGCAAAGCGGGTTGGAAGCTCGCATGGCAAGCTTCCTGTGGCGACTCGGCGACGATCCGGAATACGGCCCCGCAGGAAGACAACCACTCTGCTTGTCTTAGTCTTATTCGCTTTTTCCGAAGCGGTCTCGCCAGGCCGGTTGCGCGCCAGGAGAGGGCAGGGCCGTCGCCTCGTAGATGCCACGCGCGATGGCGCGGGTGAGGCAGTCCGCGGCAAGGGCCGTCAGTTCCGTGAACTCCGCGGCTTCATCCTTGAGTGGCTTGCGGCCGGTGGCTGCGGCGAAGATCGTGTCGCCGTCGAAGAGGGCGTGGGAGAAGCGTAAGGCTCGGGCTAGCCCCGCATGGGAGGCAATGGCAAGCCGCTTGGCCTGAGCCTTCGTCAGAACGGCATCGGTGGCAATGAGCGCAATGGTGGTGGCCAGTTGTGGTCCGCCCTTCCAGATGAGCTTGCGTTTCTCCGGATCGACGCGCACAGGGTGCCCGTGCCCGCCAAACTCGCCGCCTTCCTCCAGGGCGCCGGCCCAGAAATGCGGGCCGTTGCCGATCACGGCCGAAGCGACGCTGTTCACCACGACAAGAGCGCCGACCATATGACCGGTGGAGGTCGTGGCGCTCGTTGAGCCCAAACCGCCCTTCAGGTTCGCCGTCGTGGCGCCGTATCCGCCGCCTGACGTGCCAAGCTCGAAGTCCAGGCCGGCTTGTTGGGCTGCCTCGTAGCCAAGTTCCCGATAGGGCGGGTAACGGCCCCAATCCTTGTTGCCGCCGTTGATGAGATCGAAGATGGACGCTTGCGAGACCAGGGGAACGAGAGCGTCCCTCACGGCAAAACCGATCCCCTGTTCCCGTAAATAAGCCTGGACGCCGCTGGCCGCATCGAGACCGAAGGCGGAACCGCCGGAGAGCACGACGCCGTGGATGCCGGGCACCATCTTGTCCGGGTCGAGCAGATCGGTCTCGCGGGTAGCCGGGGCTCCGCCCATGGCAAAGACGGAGGTGACCGCAGGCTCATCGAAGAGAGCGACGGTCACGCCGGAACCGAGGATAGCATCGTGAGCATTGCCAATGCGAAGGCCGGCGACGTCGGTGATGAGATTGCGGCGCTGTGTCATGAGGCGAAGCAAACCGAAAATCGGCGGTCTTCACAAGCTGGAGAACCCGCCTTCCACCGCCTTTCTCAAGCGGACGCGAACGGATAGAAGGCTGTCATGCTCAGTGTTTCTTATCCAGCCGCGGCGCTCGGCGGCCTCATCAGTTTCTTAAGTCCCTGCGTTCTGCCGCTGGTCCCGCCCTATCTGTCCTTCCTGGCCGGCACGACCTTCGACCGCCTGAGCGCGGGCGACGACCGCGCCGTCCGCCAGCGCGCGATGCTGGCGGCGCTCCTGTTCGTGGCGGGCTTCTCGACGGTCTTCGTGCTCCTCGGCGCGACCGCTTCCGCCCTGGGCCAGGTCATCCGCCAATATCTCGATGTGTTGAGCACGATGGCGGGCATCGCCATCATCGTGATGGGCCTGCATTTCCTCGGGCTGTTCCGCATCGGATTGTTCTACCGGGAGGCCCGGTTCAATGTGGCGAAACCAGTCGGCCTCTGGGGCGCCTATGTGATGGGCCTCGCCTTCGCCTTCGGCTGGACGCCCTGCATCGGTCCGGTTCTGGCAGCGATCCTGACCGTGGCGGGGTCGGAGGACAGCGTGGCTCACGGAGCGCTGTTGCTGGCGGCCTATTCGGCGGGCTTGGGCATTCCCTTCCTGCTCGCGGCGTTCGCCATGAAGCCTTTCGTGGCTCTTTTGAAGCGCATGCGCTCGCGCTTTGCCATGGTCGAAAAGGTCATGGGTGTGCTCCTCGTCCTCACCGGGATCGCGTTTCTCACCGGCTGGATCACCAACATGTCATTCTGGCTTCTGGAGACCTTTCCGGCGCTCGGGCGGTTGGGATAGGTTGTCACAGGAATCGGGTCGTTCGACGAGGTATGACTTGCCATCCTGGTGATCTCACACGGAGATCACCCATGCCCTTCCAAGTCTGCGGCCTCGATGCCGAACCTTTCGCACCGCTCTTCGAACTGAATGAAGCTGACCTTAGGGACATCGGCGCCAAGCGCGTTTATGCCGATGAGGCCGATGCTTATCCATGCCGGGTGTCCCTGACCCGGGTTGCAGTGGGGGAGGAGCTCCTGCTGCTCAACCACGCCCATCAGACGACCTCGACCTCACCGTACCGCGCGGCGGGACCAATCTTCGTTAGCCGCTATGCCAAGACGGGCACCTACCAGGATGAATTGCCGCCGATGCTGCGCGACAGGCTGCTGTCCTTACGGGCCTACGATACCAACGCCTTCATCGTTGATGCGGAGGTCGCGGAGAGCGATGACGTTCTGCAGGTGATCGAGCGGTTCTTCGCCAATCCCGAGGTGGCGCATATCGATGCCCATTTCGCCCGGCGTGGCTGTTTTGCCGCCCGGGTCGAACGGGCCTGATCAATCCTCGCTTCTGACCCCGTGTCCGGCGCCCCTGAGCGCAGCCACTGCTTTCTCCGCATCTTCCGCCTTCGTCAGCACGTAATCTGTGCTGAAGGTGGACGTGGCGAAGATGCCGATGCCAGCCTTGGCCAGGGGGGTGAGGACGGAGGCCAGGATGCCCGGAACGCTGAAATCGAAACTCTGCTCGATCCGAAAGCAGCGCCAGCCTGCATCGACCTCAGCATCGGATGGGGCCTCATCGAGCGGGCAGACGAGGGTCGTTTCCTCAGCGGCTTGAACCAGGAGCGAGAAGGCCCCCGGCGAAGGGGCCATAACGGGCATGCCTGCCGGGAAGCGGCAGACCGCGTAGGTGGTCTCGAGCAGCGAAAAAGTCAGAGCTGGCATGATCCTGGCTGCTTTGAACGGGAGCTTTCATAAGAAAACCCGCCCTGTCGCCAGGGCGGGTTTCCAATCATTGGCTTTCAGGCCAATCGATTACATGGCGAGTTCGTTGCCGGAGTAGTCGATCTTGCCGTCAGCGCCCTTCTTCCAGACGTACATGATGTAGTCCGGGCGGGTGATGTCGCCCTTCTTGTCGAAGGAGATGTCGCCGATGACGGTCTTGAAGGGCTTGCCCGCCTTCATGACGTCGGCAACCTTCTTGCCATCGGTGCTGCCGGCCTGCTTCGCAGCCTCGGCTAGGATCTGGGCGGCGGCGTAGGAGTAGAGGGTGTAGGCTTCCGGCTCGAAGTTCTTGGCCTTGAACTTGGCCACGACGTCCTTCGCGTTCGGGTTCTTGCGCGGATCCGGCGAGAAGGTCATCAGGGTGCCGTCGGCGCCCGGGCCGGCGATCGAGGTGAACTCGGCCGACACGATGCCGTCACCCGACATGAGCGGGGCGTTGAGGCCCTGGTCGCGCATCTGACGGATGATAAGGCCGGCTTCGGTGTGGAGGCCGCCGAAGTAGACGACGTCGACGCCAGCCTGCTTCAGCTTCGAAACGAGAGCGGAATAGTCCTTCTCGCCCGGGTTCACGCCTTCATAGACGACTTCCTTCAGACCCTTGGCGTTCATGGCCTTCTGGGTCTCGTCGGCAAGGCCCTTTCCGTAGGGGGTCTTGTCGTGAACGACGGCGACCTTCTTGCCCTTGAACTTGTCGGCGAGGTAGCCGCCGGCAACGAGGCCCTGCTGGTCGTCACGACCGCAGGTGCGGAAGGTGTTCCACAGGCCGCGCTCGGTGAATTGCGGGTTCGTCGAGGCCGGGGTGACCTGGACGATGCCGGCTTCCTCGTAGACCTGCGAGGATGGGATCGAGACGCCGGAGTTGAAGTGGCCGACGACGAACTTCACGCCTTCAGCGGCGAACTTGTTCGCCACCGATACACCCTGCTTCGGGTCGGACACGTCGTCGCCGATGACGATCTGCAGCTTCTGGCCATTGATGCCGCCGGCTGCGTTGATGTCTTCGACGGCCTGCTCGACGCCGTTCTTCAGCTGGGCGCCGAAAGCCGCGTTCGGGCCGGTGATGGGGCCAGCAACGCCGATCTTGATCTGGGCGCTGGCTGCGCTGGAGAAGGCGAGGCCAAGACCGAGGGCTACGCCGGTCAACAGCAGTTTTTTCATGAGGTCACTCCTCTGGGTGGTTTTATAGGCCCCTCTTCCTTGTGGGGCCGGTTTGACGGGATGCCCGTCATCCAAGGCAGCATCATGCTGGTTTTTAAGCGGATGTCACCTGGGAATCTTTTGGGCTTAGCCCTTGGTAGCAGACGCCTTTTCCCGCCAGGAAAACGGGCCGGTCCGCTCGTAGAGCCAGCGGTACTGGGTGGTCATCATCCGGGCCCGGCGGTACTGGAATCCGAGCGCGCCGATGATCAGAAGGACGATGGTGTCGACCGCATAATAATGGATCGACAGCAGCGTGCCTTCGAACAGCGCGAAGTGAATGAAGCGCACCGCCGCGCCGAGGATGAACAGGTAAAGGATCAGGGTCCAGAACGGCCGCCAGGTGACGGCGATGGCCCGGCCCGTCATCCAGGCCGCCCATCCGCCCATGACCACGGTGATGAGGAGAAAGAGCCAGATCGACGGCTCTTCGTAGAGGATGCCCTGCATCAGTGATGCCCCCCTTCGAGATAGGCTGCCCGGACTTGCGGATTTTCAAGCAATTCCCTGCCGGAACCGCTCATGGTGATGTTGCCCGTCACCATCACATATCCGCGATGGGCCAGCTTGAGGGCGTGATAGGCGTTCTGCTCCACGAGGAAGACAGTCATGCCGTCCTTCTCATTCAGCTCTTTGATGATGTGGAAGATCTGCTTCACGATCAGGGGTGCCAGGCCGAGGGACGGCTCGTCCAGGAGGAGAAGCTTGGGCCGGCTCATGAGCGCGCGGGCAATGGCCAGCATCTGCTGCTCGCCGCCCGAGAGGGTGCCGCCGCGCTGCTGCAGGCGCTCCTTCAGGCGCGGGAACAGGGTGCAGACCCGTTCGAGATCCTGGTCGAAATGAGCCATGTTGTGCATGGACGCGCCCATTTGAAGGTTCTCGAATACTGTCATGCGCGGGAAAATGCGCCGGCCTTCGGGCGATTGCGCGATCGACAGGCGGGCGATCTCGTGGGTCGGCATCTTGGTGATGTCCTGGCCCCCATAGGTGATCGTGCCCTCGCGAGCGCGCGGGTTGCCGAAAATCGTCATCATCAGCGTCGACTTGCCGGCGCCGTTGGCGCCGATCAGGGTGACGATCTCGCCTTCATGGACGTCCATGTCGACGCCCTTGAGGGCGATGATGTTGCCATAATAGGTCTTCACGCCCCGTACGCTCAGCAGGGGCTGGCGGGAGGTGGCCCCTTGAGGGCTCTGCATCGCGATGTTTGCTCCAGCGGTGCTCATGCGCCCACCTCCGCTTCGACTTTCTCCACCTCGTCATCCGCCACGCCCAGGTAGGCGGCGATGACCTTGGGATCGTTCCTGACCTCGGAGGGCGCGCCGTCCGAGATTTTGGTGCCGTAATCGAGCACCACTACGTGATCCGAGATCTGCATCACGACCGACATGTCGTGCTCGATCAGAAGGATCGAGGTCCCGTGATCCTTGCGGATGGAGAGCAGGAGCTCGTTGAGCTCATGCGACTCGCGCGGATTGAGGCCCGCCGCAGGCTCGTCGAGGCAGAGCAACAGTGGGTCCGTGCACATGGCGCGGGCGATCTCCAGACGGCGCTGGTCGCCGTAGGGCAGGTCGCCCGCCGGGTCGTCCGCCCGGTGGATCAGCCGGGCTTTCTCCAGCCAGAACTTGGCCTTCTCGATGGCCTCCTTCTCGGCCTTGCGATAGCCGCCGAGGCCGAGGACGCCGAGGAAGGTGAAGCCCGAGGCGATCATCAGCGGGTTGTGCTGGGCCACCAGCAGGTTCTCGAGCACGGTCATGCCGGAGAACAGACGGATGTTCTGGAAGGTACGGGCAACCTTGCCCCTCCAGTTGATGTCAAAGCCCGGTAGCCGTTCCAGCAGCAGATGCGAGCCGTCGGGCTTGCGAAGGGCGATCATGCCCTCGGTCGGCTTGTAGAAGCCGGTGATGCAGTTGAAGACCGTGGTCTTGCCTGCTCCGTTGGGACCGATGAGCGCGGTGATGTCGCCGCGCCCGGCCTGAAAGGAGAGGTCGTTGACGGCGACGAGGCCGCCGAAGCGCATCGTGAGATGCTGTACATCGAGGATGGGATCCTGCAGCCAGCGCATTAGCCGTGTCCTTCCTTCACGAGCGAGCCAGAAATGGCCTTGCGCTCTTTCAAGATCACCGAGGGTTCACGTTCCGAGATCAGACCGCGCGGACGCCAGACCATCATCGCCACCATGCCGGCACCGAAGAGCAGCAGGCGGTATTCGTTCGGATCGAAGCCCGATCCGAAGATGGCCTGGAGGAAGGTCAGGTTACGCAGGATTTCGGGGCCGCCGACGAGCACGATGGCCGCAATCGCCACGCCGATCTGCGAGCCCATGCCGCCGAGCACCACGATGGCCAGGATGATCGCCGATTCCAGGAAGTTGAAGCTTTCCGGAGAGACGAAGCCCTGGCGGACCGCGAAGAACGAGCCGGCAAAGCCGCCGAACATGGCGCCGATGGCAAAGGCCGTCAGCTTGGTGTTCGTGGTGTTGATGCCGAGAGACCGGCAGGCGATTTCGTCCTCACGCAGAGCTTCCCAGGCCCGACCAATCGGCAGCCTGCGCAGGCGCATGGTGACGAAGTTGGTGATCAGGGCCAGCACCAGGATCAGGTAATAGAGGAAGATGATCCTGTGCATGCCGTTGAATTCGAGCCCGAAGGTCTGCGCAAACCCGCCTTCACCCGCTGTGAACGGGATGCCGAAGAAGGTCGCGCGCGGGATCGAGGAGATGCCGGCGCCGCCATTGGTCAGATCCACCCAGTTGATGAGGACGAGGCGGACGATTTCACCGAAGGCCAGGGTGACGATGGCGAGATAATCGCCGCGCAGGCGCAGCACCGGGAAGCCGAGGATCATGCCCCAGAAGGCGGCGAGGATGCCGGCGAGCGGCAGGCAGATCCAGAACGACAGCCCGAACGTGGTCGAGAGCAGGGCATAGGAATAGGCCCCGACCGCGTAGAAGGCCACGTATCCCAGATCGAGCAGGCCAGCGAGCCCCACCACGATGTTCAGACCCCATCCGAGCATCACATAGGTGAGGATCAGAATGCCGAGATCGACCCAGTAACGGGATTCGTTCAATCCGCCTTGGATCAGGTAGACCAGAAGCGGAAAAGCGAGCGCTATGCCAAGGAAGAAGGGGATAGCGAAGCGTGACACGTGCTGGAAGGCGCTTGGCTCGGCATGAACCGGTTCCGTCGCCTGACGTGGGCTGGGCGTCGCCTGGCGATAGGCCCGCGACGCCGTGAAGGCGTGCAGGAACAGGCGCAGGCCGAAGACGATGGCACAGATGATCGCAACCAGGCCCCAGCGGGGCGTGAGGAAGAGATCGGCACCGGACTGATCCGTCCTGTAGGCCAGGATCGGGATCGAGAGGCCCAGCATGATCAGTGCGGTCTTGAAGGAATCCTTCAAGGCAGCGCGCAGATCGAAGGTCCGCGTCGCGGCCTGGGTTTGGCCCGCGGTGGTGATGGAAGGAGCGTTCATGCTCTTAGGCTCCCTAAACCTTCTCGACCTCAGGCCGTCCGAGGATACCGGAGGGCATGAAGATCAGGACGATGGCGAGGATCGAGAACGCGGCCACATCCTTGTACTCGATCGAGAAGTAGGCCGACCAGAAGGTCTCGATGAGGCCGATGATCAACCCGCCCAGAACGGCGCCCGGGAGCGAGCCGATGCCACCCAGAACCGCTGCCGTGAAGGCCTTCACGCCCGGCACGAAGCCGTCGTTGAAGCTCACCACGCCATAATACAGCAAGTACATGGTGCCCGCGACCGAGGCGAGGGCGGCGCCGATGACGAAGGTCAGGGAGATCGTCCGGTCCACGTTGATGCCGAGGAGAGCGGCCATCTTGCGGTCCTGCTCGCAGGCGCGCTGGGCACGTCCGAGGGAGGTCTTCTGGACGAGATACCAGAAGATCGTCAGCAGCACCGCGGTGCTGACCATGATGATGATCTGCTTGTAGGAGAGGGCGACGTTGTAGCCGCTCTCGCCCTGGAAGAGCACGATCACGTCCTGGACCATCGGCGGGATCGGCTTGTTACGCGCGCCCTGGGCCACCTGGACGAAGTTCGACAGGAAGATCGAGACGCCGATGGCCGAGATCAGCGGCGCCAGACGGAACGAGCCGCGCAGGGGCCGGTAGGCGATCCGCTCGATGGCCCAGCCCCACAGGGACGTGAGCGCCATCGCGACGACGAGTACGACGAGAAGCGCCAACGCGACGGACGAGATCCCGAGCCACACGGTCAGGAGGAGGAAGAGGATGAGCGAGATGAAGGCCGAGAGCATGAAGACGTCGCCGTGGGCGAAATTCACCATGCCGATGATACCGAAGACCATCGTATAGCCGATGGCGATGAGGCCGTAGATCGACCCCAGAGTCAGCCCATTGATGAGCTGCTGCACAAAGATTTCCATGTCCTACCCTTGCCCCTCTGGAATGGGGTCATTCTTGGGAAACACCGCAGGAAAGCACGACGTGCGAACGTCGCCAAGCCTGACGTAAGGTGCGCGTGTCTCTAGCAAACGGATTTTCGTTCGACAACTTTCTGTTAAGTTTCCTATTACCTCTTATGATGGAACAAGCGGCAGGAACAGCTGCAATACTGGGCAAGTCCAATTTTGCCTACTGCTTCCAAAGGATAAGACCGAGGCCCATATGGTTCTGAGCAGCCTTGTGCTCGGCCTGAAAAGAGTGGAAGAGGCTTGTCCGGATCACGATGTTGAAGTCTCAAGCCACTCCCAACTCAGCCGCCGCAGATGACACCAGCCCCGATGCCGTTCTCTTCAGGGAGGGCATGAGCCGTGCTGCAGCAGCGGTTCATGTAGTCACGACCGACGGTCCAGCCGGCCGCGCGGGCTTTACGGCCACGGCGGTGACCCCCGTGACGGACAGCCCAGCCTCGCTCCTGGTCTGCGTCAACACCGCCTCACGGTCGGCGCAGGCGCTCCTGGCCAACCGGGTTTTCTGCGTGAATACCTTGAGCGCTGACGATCTGGCGCTCGCCGACGTTTTCGCGGGCCGGGCCGGTCTTCAAGGGCAGGAGCGCTTTACCGTCGGTCAGTGGGAAAGGCTCGAGACGGGATCTCTCGCCCTGACGACGAGCCTCGTTTCCTTCGATTGCCGCATCAGCGATGCCCGGGTCGTTGCGACCCACCATGTCATCATCGGCGAGATCGTCCGCATCCGGCTTGGCGAACAGAAGCCCACCCTGGTCTATCAGGGACGTCACTACCACCAGCTCTGAAATCTGTGGACACATAACAGAGAGGCCTCCCCACCCGCCGTTTCCGGCAAATGAGGAGGCCTCCCGGTCCTGAAGGCCAACAGGATAGCCTTCAGAAGGGCAATGATCGGGAGGGTGGAGAGTTTCAGCTTGGCCGCCAGCTAAGTCCGAACAAAGAAAAAGCCCTTCACGAGGGGCGGTGAAGGGCTTTGAGGGTCTCGAAGACCTGGGGGCATTTGGTCTTCGTGAGGAAGTAATGCTGTCAGGAGATATTAGTTCCGCAGGTGATGGGCGAAGAATCCGTCCGGGGCTGAGGCAGATGGCCTCGAAATCCTCAGTCAGCATGCGAATCCCGGCAGGGACCGGTCCGGCGCTTGCGGGCAATCCCGTCATCTCTTGATCGCCTACCCATGGGCCTTATGTTTCCAGGTTGCATCACGACGCAATCCGTCGAGCCAAGAGGCAGGGAATGTCCGCGAATCCGCAAAGATCCATTCTTGTCTTGACCTCGGACGCTGCTCATCGGGTTCGTTCCTGTCAGGCAACCGAGGCGGTAAACTCTTGTCGTCGGACATCCGTGCGATGAACGATGTCGCCTTGAACGGGGCCTCTCCCCAGCGTTCGGGATATCAGGAGAGCACTGCTTCGCAGGCGCTCGGGGCATCCCAGTGGCCCGCGACGGGGGGCGAGATGGGAGAGCGCATCCGCACTCATGACTGGGCTGTGACGCCATTAGGACCAATACAGACTTGGCCCCAGAGCCTGCGGACTATCGTCGATCTCATGCTTGCCTCACGGCAGCCGGTCTACGTTGCCTGGGGAGCCCAGCTCACGTCGCTTTACAACGACAATTACCTGCCAATTCTCGGCATCAAACACCCAGAGACCCTGGGAAGGCCTTATTCTGAGGTGTGGCCGGAGATTTGGGACGAATACCGCCCCATCGCCGCGGCGACGATGGCGGGCGAGGCGCAGCATTTCATCGACCGTCCGGTTCCTCTGACCGGCCGTCCGGGTCGGCCCATGAGCTGGTTCACCTTTTCTTGGACACCAATCAGGGATGAAGCCGGCGGCGTTGCCGGGTTCTACTGCGCCGCAACAGAGACAACGGACAAGGTCCTCACCGAAGATGCCCTGCGTGAAGGTCAGGAGGTCGCGCTCCGTGAGACCGACATGCGCTATCACGCCCTCTTCGAAGCGCTCGATCAAGGCTTCTGCATCGTCGAAATGATCTTCGACGAACAGAACCGACCGGTTGATTACGTCTTCGTCGAGGTCAATCCCATCTTCGAAGAACAGACGGGTCTGTATGATGCAGCCGGCAAAAGCATGCGTTCGTTGCAACCCACGCACGAGGATTACTGGTTCGATATCTATGGCCGGGTCGCGTTGACCGGCGAACCGGCCCGTTTCGAGCATGAAGCGGCTGCTCTGGACCGCTGGTACGATGTCTTCGCCTACCGGATCGGCAATCCGGAACAGCGCCGCGTCGCAATTCTGTTTGATGACATCACCGGGCGAAAACTAGCCGAAAACGCCCGTCGCGAAAGCGAGGAGCGGCTCAGGCAGGTGCAGGAGGCCGCAAGAATCGGCAGCTTCGAGTTCGACCGCCGAACCAACAAGGCCATCACTTCGCCGGAATACCTGGAACTGTACGGACTGCCCGAGGATCTCTCCGGCTTCTTCTCGTACGACGACTGGATCGCCCTTGTGCATCCGGAAGACCGGCCGTGGATCGAAGCCGAAACGCGGGCTGCCGTCGCCGATCCCTCTCGCAATCAACTCGACTATGAATTCCGCATTCTTCGTACTGATAATGGCGAGATGCGCTGGATCACCGCGCGAACCAAACTTCTTCGCGATGACAAGGGACGCTTCGTGCGTTCGCTCGGCGCCCAATGGGATATCACGGCGGAAAAGGACGCGCAGACAGCCTTGCACGAGAGCGAGGAGCGCTATCGTTCGTTCATCGCGCACAGCTCGGAGGGGATCTGGCTTCTGGAATTCGATCCCCCTCTCGACGTGTCCCTATCAGTCGAGAGGCAGGTCGAGCTCGCTTATCGCCACGGGCGCTTCGTCGAATGCAATGATGCCATGGCCGAAATGTATGGCCTCGCGCGGGCGGAGGATCTGATCGGCAAGACGCTCGAGTTTTCATTGCCTTCGTCTGACCCGGAGGCAAGGGCTTTTCTCGCCGGGGTCATTCGTTCCGGTTACAACCTGACCGGCGTGGAGTCCGTCGAGCTGGACGCTGCAGGAAACCACAAGCATTTCGACAACAGCATGACCGGAATTGTCGAGAACGGTCAGCTCAAGCGGCTCTGGGGAATCCAGCGCGACATCACAGACCGTAGGCAGGCGGAGGACCAGCGGACCCTTCTGATCCACGAGCTGAACCATCGGGTGAAGAATACGCTTGCCACGGTCCAATCTATCGCCTCGCAGACCCTGCGCAATGCTCCGACCATGCGGGATGCGAAGGAGGCTCTCGAAGGTCGGTTGATCGCCTTGGCCCGAGCGCATGACGTACTGACAAGGGAAAGCTGGGAAGGGGCGGAGCTCAGGGAAATCGTCGCCCAGGCAGTTGCGCCTTATGCCGGCCGCGGAGAAGACCGGCTGCACCTGCAGGGAGCCGAAGTTCGCCTGTCGCCTCGCATGGCTCTGGCGCTCGCCATGGCGCTTCAGGAACTTGCGACCAACGCCGTGAAATACGGCGCCCTGTCGAATTCCACCGGTGAGATCGGGATCTCTTGGAAAGTCGAGCAGACTCATCCTCCTCGCCTTCATTTGACCTGGGAGGAGAGCGGGAGCCCGCCCGTGCAAGCGCCGAGCCGTCGGGGCTTCGGTTCTAAGCTGATCGAGCGCAGTCTGGCTCAGGAGCTCAACGGAGCAGCCCAGATCGAGTTTCGGCCGACAGGGATCGTCTGCACGGTGGATGCGCCGCTGGCATAGACCGGATCGTGCCGAATGTCTAAGACCCTCGCGCCGGTCCCGGGGCATAGGGACTCCAGCCCGTAACTTGGATGAAGCCGTCGCGCGCAGCGACGACCATGTGCTTGCGGTGCCTATGAACGAGCGTGCCGGGCCGGTAGCGGTGTGGCTCCTGCCAGCCGGTCGCTTCCCACACATAGATGTAGCGGGAATCGATCTGGGCGAAGGCTTCGATGGAGCCGAAGGCGCGGATGGTGCGCAGCACATCCCGGATGCTTCCAGACCAGTCGACGGTCCGCTGTGCCTGCGTGATCCGCGGCCAATAGGTCCCCGGACCCTGGGGCCTTGCCTCGGCCCAGAGCCGGGGCAGGTGGTCGGCGAGCTGCAGCGAGATCTCCTTGGCGGCGATCTGGCACTTGGCGAGCAGCGTATCGTGCGTTTCCGTGCCGTTTAAGGAGAACCGTTTCTGGGTGACGATAGCCCCGGTGTCGAAGGCGGGCTCGAGCACATGGACAGTCATGCCCCATTCGGGAAGCTCATCCAGGATGGCCTGGAAGAGCGGGTAGGGCCCGCGTCCCATCGGCAGGGGAGACGGATGGAAGTTGACAGCGTAGGGCAGATGCCGCTCCCAACCCGTGATCAGCCAGGGATAGCCCGCCACCACCAGAGCCTCACAACCCATGGCTTTCAGGCCCGCGAGATCCGCGGAATGGATCCGCGACGTCTGGACCGGCAGCCGCAATGCGCGTGCGCGTGCAACCGTGATGTCGTTGAAGTCGTAGATGCTGTCGCAGGGGCGGCTGAAGAGTTTGACCGGCTCCCAGCCTTTAGCGAGCAACGTCTCGAAAACATCTCCGAGAAAATCGATTCCCGCGAAGGCAAAGCGCATTCCCGGTGATCTCCTTATCCGATGTTCCCGTCCAGGTTCTCGCCCAGGCAATCAACGCAAGATCGCGTGGATGTGCAAGTCCGCCAGCGCATCGTGCGGAAAAGTAGCCCTGGTTTTCCGCAATAAACGATGCGCTCACTACGAGATGAGCATCGGATTAACCCCAAAAGTAGTCTTCCCTTTTGGGTCCAATGCGCTTGCAGGAACTTCGATGTGCACTCAAGATTTAGCCTTGAGCATAGGGCAGGAAACCGCCTGTGCCGTTGGGGCGGATACCTGTCGGAAAGGCTCGCTGGAGCTTGAGAGAGGGAGTTCGCATGGTATCCAAGGAATTTATCCGGCAGATGGAAGGCTATGGGCTGACGACCGCCAAAATTCTCTACCGCATGCCGGATCACCCATCTTTCCTGCAAACTTATATCTGGCAGGAATATGATCTGGCTCCCCGCTTTCCCGTTCTCATAGGCTTTCTCGATTTCTGGAAACGCGAGCTTGCCGGGCCGCTGCATTCGGTCACCATCACCCATGCCCAGCTGATCAAGCCCGCGGAATTCCGGGCAATCCAGGGGGAGATCAACATTCATTGATTTGTGCGGGGCTCAGTGCCTTGGCCCCGGACCTTAAGTCAGGTAGAGAGGCGCCCTGAGCATCCCAGAACCTGCCAGGGCTTCTTGTTTTCCAACGCGCGCACTTCTCAAATCCTGCTCGCTCTTGCCTCCCAGCCAGGCGAGCGCCTGACCGTGCGCCAGATCATGGCGGTGCTCCAAGATCGGGCCTTCGCGCTCCTAATCGTCCTGCTGGGTCTGCCCAACTGCCTTCCCATGCCGCCGCCGATTCCGTTGGTCTGCGGCCTGCTGCTCGCGCTCGTCGCCATTCAGATCGCCTTCGGTCGGGAAGCCCCCTGGCTGCCGCGCCAGCTTATGAACCGGTCGGTTGCCCGCACTGATGTGGAGCGGGCGGTCGAGCGGGCGATACCGGTCTTCCGCCGGCTGGAGCGCATCTCGCGCCCGCGCATGACCTTTCTCGACACGCCCTTCTCCATGCGGCTCATGGGCGCAATCATTCTGGTCCTGGCCCTGGGCCTCCTCTTCGCGCCGCCTTTCGTGGGGCAGATTCCGTTGGGGCTTGCCGTGTGCCTGGTGGGTCTCGGGCTGGTCGAGCGCGATGGCCTGGTGATCATCGGCGGCCTGATCATCGGCTCCATCGGCCTGACCTTGAGCCTGGGTTTCGTCTACGCGATCTTCACCGGGATCGAGACGCTGATCTAGCAGAGCTGATCAGGGCAGGTGAGGGGTTGCACCGGAATCCCGTGTGAAATTGTGCCCGAGTAGGAATTCCGCAGGCGAAGCTGCGCGAAGGCTTCGATCTCTTTCTGAGCTGGTTCCATGAAAATCGAGCCGTGCGTGAGGCGGTCCCATTGGCAGGTAAGGACACCGTCAGCCATCAGGCAGGCCGGGCCGAAATGCCAGGCTACGGCTGAGACATTCTTGGCAGGCAGTTCTGCTGCCACCGTGGTCGCCGGCAGAGCAACCAGCATATAGATGCCAGCGATTGTGTTGAGGCAGGCCTTCAGATGCATGGCCTCGAGCTTATGCGAGGTAAAACATTGTTTCAATGTAGCCTCGACGAACAGGGTAACTCAACGCAAGGGTTTTTAGTTCTGAGACACACTTCAGATCAGTCGCAGGCCTTTCAGACTGGCATGGCCCTCGCGGCCGACGATGATGTGGTCGTGCACGGTGATCCCCAAAGGCTTGGCGACGTCAATGATCTCGCGGGTCATCTTGATGTCGGCGGAGGAGGGTGTCGGGTCCCCGGAGGGGTGGTTGTGGACGAGGATCAGGGCAGAGGCTGAGAGTTCGAGGGCGCGCTTCACCACTTCTCGCGGATAGACTGGTGTGTGATCGACGGTGCCGGATTGCTGTACCTCATCGGCGATGAGCGCGTTGCGCTTGTCGAGGAAGAGCAGCCGGAGCTGCTCCTTGTCCATGAAAGCCATGGCGGTGGGGCAGTAATCGATCACCGAGGTCCAGGAGGACAGGATGGGGCGCTTCGCCACCTCGCCCTTGGCAAGCCGGCGGGCGGAAGCCTCCACGATCTTGAGATCCGCGACCACGCTCTCGCCGATCCCCTCCACCTCCATGAGTCGGGCGGGGGAGGACGCCAGCACCTCGGCGAAGGTGCCGAAGCGCTTCAAAAGTTCCTTGGCAATGGGCTTCACATCCCGGCGCGGGATCGAACGGAAGAGGACGAGTTCCAGCAGTTCGTAATCCGGCAGTGCATCGCCGCCCACCTCCATGAAGCGGGCGCGCAGCCGGTCGCGATGACCGTGATAATGGGGAGTCTCGTCGCCGCTCATGCCCACCCGTACCGTCTAGCAGCCTCAATCTCTATCGGCCGAGCTTCACCGAGCCATTGAGAGTTGAAGTGTTACTTTGTAGGCTTGGCCATTGCTGAAGCGAGAGTCAAGCTAGGCCATGAGAATGCGAGCTAGGCGTGAGATCATATAAATTCTGGCTATTTGTCATACTTGCTGTGGTAGCTGGCCTGCTGGCATTGGCTGCAGCAAAATTCGTCGTCTTCGCTCTGTCAGTTTTTCTTTCGTTCTCTGATGCTGAGTTCTTGCGCGCTATATTCAGTTCCTGGTTGGGACCAGTAATTGTGGTTTCCGGTTTGGCCTTCGTTTTCCTAAAGACCTTTCTTCTCACTTACAGCTATCTGGTGAGAAGATTTTGGTGAACGCGAGATGCGTTGTTCATCATGATTTCGACGGGCAATCGCATCAGGTCTTCAGTGACAACAATTAGCTGTAAGGCGGCTTGTCCAGCCCCTTCGGCGAGAAGGTGAAAACCTCGACGCCGGTCTCCGTCACGCCGACCGTGTGCTCGAACTGGGCCGAGAGGGAGCGGTCGCGGGTCACCGCGGTCCAGCCGTCCGCGAGCACCTTCACTTGGGGCCGCCCTAAATTGATCATGGGCTCGATTGTGAAGAGCATGCCCGGCTTCAGTTCCACGTTATAGGCCGGCTCCACATAATGGAGGATGGTCGGCGAATCGTGGAAGACGCGGCCGAGGCCATGGCCACAGAAATCCCTGACCACCGAGCAGCGCTCTCCCTCGGCATAGGACTGGATGGCCGCACCAATGTCGTTCGTGGTCGCGCCCGGCCTCACTGCGGCGATGCCGCGCATCAGGCATTCATAGGTGATCTCGCAAAGCCGCTGGGCCCGGCGGGGAACCTCGCCCACATAGTACATCCGGCTCGAATCCCCGTGCCACCCGTCGAGGATCAGGGTCACGTCGATATTCATGATGTCCCCATCGCGCAGGGGCTTGTCGTTGGGGATGCCGTGGCAGACCACGTGATTGATCGAGGTGCAGATCGTCTTTGTATAGCCGCGATAATGCAGGCAGGCCGGATAGGCGCCATGGTCGCGGATGAAGTCGAAGGCGAGCTTGTCCAGAAATTCCGTCGTGACGCCGGGCTTCACATAGTCAGTCAGCATGTCGAGGCACTCGGCCGTCAGGCGGCATACCCACCGCATGGCCTCGAAGGCCTCCGACCCGTGGAGCGGGATCTCGGCGGCGCGCTTGCGCTCGACAATGTCGGTTTCAGTCATTTTCGATCCTTGATCTGATGCCCGGAATGTAAGGATCGCTGCGCGCGACGCAAGCAAAGACCTTAATGCCCCGCTTGCGAATGGCGCCCGAGGGTGTCATGAGCAACCCTGTTCATCCCATTCGACGGCTTTGGATTCCCGCTTAATGAATGATTCTCGCCCTTTTGGCGATTTTGCGCCTTCAGGACTCGCCCGCTGGGTGATCGACCGCACGCGCGGGCTGCCCGAGGGATGGGCCGGCCGCCGGTTGGCCCTGATGCTGCGCCGCCTGGCGATGAAAACCCTGACGGGCCTGCCGCTCGACCTGGAGACCTTCGGCGTCCGCATGAGGCTCTACCCTTATAAGAACGTCTGTGAGCGGCGGATCCTGTTCACCCCCCAATATTTCGACGCTGATGAGATCAGGATCCTGATCTCCCAGATCACGGATGGTTTCACTTTCATCGATGTAGGGTCGAATGTCGGCTGGTATGCCCTCTCCGTCGCGCGGGAGGCGAGGGGTGTTCCGACGCGGATCCTGGCTGTGGAGCCGCAACCGGAGATCTTCGACCGCCTGATCTACAACATCCGCCAAAACCCCTCCTGCACGATCAAGGCCGTGGATTGCGCGGTGGCGGATAAGACCGGCGAACTCACCCTGTTCCTCGATCCCCTCAACCGGGGCGAAGCGAGCCTGAAGATCGTGAACTCAAGCCAGACGGACGCGATTCGCGTCCCGGCTGTGACCATGCTGGAACTTCTGAATCGAGAAGGCCTGGCTCGCGTCGACGCAATCAAGCTCGACGTGGAAGGCGCCGAGGACTTAGTCCTCGACCCGTTCTTCCGGGATGCGCCTGTCTCCCTCTATCCTTCGCTTCTGATCATCGCGAATGTGCCGGAGCGTTGGCAGACCGATGTGGTGAAGCTCCTGAAGAACAAGGGTTACCGGCAGATCCTCGAGACCAAGATGAATCTCGCGTTCGAGCGCTCCTGAAAGCCCAACCCAAATCGGCATTCACCTGAGCCCTCAAAGTCTGGCCTGAAAAGATTAACGCGGGCTTCCCTCCCCCTTGTGGGGAGGACCAGGTGGGGGTGTCGGCGCCAGACCTTCATAGGCGATCGCTCACACCCCCACCTCCAACTCCTCCCCACAAGGGGGAGGAGGGTTGTCAGCGCTTTTCCGGTCAGTCTCTCAGGATTAGGACGTAGGTTTATGAGCCAGCCGTTGGGTAGTTCTATCGCGGCGTCACAATCTCAATCGGCCGGTCGATGACGACTTCCTCCGGTGTAATCCGACAGACATAGGCATATGATTCCACACCGGCCGCCAACGCATGCCGAAAGGCCTTGTCGTAGGCCGGGTCAATGTCGCGGGCCACATCGAAACGCTCGGCATCCATCTGGATGACATAGACGAGGGCTGCTCGGGTTCCCGCCGCCACCATGTCGGCGAGCTCGTAGAGGTGCTTGGCGCTGCGGGCCGCGACACAATCCGGGAACTCGGCGAAGCCTGCCTCGCGCATAAGGTGGCAGTTCTTCACCTCCAGATAGCAGGGCGGCTCGCCCTCCTTTTCGAGCAGGAAGTCGACACGGCTGTTCTTGCCGTACTTCACCTCAGGCCTGACCCGGTCATAGCGGGCGAAGGGCGCAAGGAGTCCCTCCCGCAGGGCTTCAGCAACCAGGAGGTTGGGGCGGGAGGTGTTGATGCCGATCAGCTGGAGCGGACCGCCACCTGCCGCGACTTCTACGAATTCCCAATTGTATTTGAGCTTCCGGTTTGGGTTCGTCGCCCGGGAGAGAAAGACCCGGCTGCCGGGTTCCTTCAACCCCAGCATCGCACCGGGATTGGCGCAATGGGCCGTGACTACCTCGCCGGTGTCGAGCTCGATATCCGCCAGAAATCGCTTGTAGCGCTCGATGAGACGGCCCTCGAGCAGGGTTTCCTGAAAACGCATCAAATTCCAACGCTTGATCGAAGAAACCCTGGTAGCAGGGGAGAAGGCCTGGGTTCAACTGAACCGTTGCTTGAGAATTGCCGTTTCTGACGCTAAAGGCCCTCAAAAGGATCGCTGCACATGGCAATCTCCGTCACGGCTGCCCTTCTCATCATCGGCGATGAGATCCTCACAGGGCGCACCAAGGACAAGAATATCGGCTATATCGCCGAGTACCTGACCGGGATCGGCATCGATCTACGCGAAGTGCGCATCGTGCCGGACGTGGAAGAGGAGATCGTGGCCGCGGTCAACGCCCTGCGCAGCCGCTACACCTATCTCTTCACCACCGGCGGCATCGGCCCCACCCATGACGACATTACTGCGGACTCCGTCGCCAAGGCCTTTGGCGTCGCCATCGGCGTCGACCCGCGCGCAGTCGCCCTGCTGCGGGAGCGCTATCAGCCGCGCGAACTGAACGAGGCCCGGCTTCGAATGGCCCGGATCCCAGAAGGCGCCGATCTCATCGAGAACCCGATCTCCAAGGCTCCCGGCTTTAGGATCGGCAACGTTTTCGTCATGGCAGGCGTGCCGTCGATCATGCAGGCCATGCTCGACATCATCGCGCCATCTCTCCGGACCGGCGCCCGCATGATCATCGAGACCATTGAGGCGGAGGGGCTGGCCGAGGGCATCTATGCCGAGGGCTTGAGCCAGATCGCCTCGTCGAACGACAGCGTTTCCATCGGATCCTATCCCTCGTTCTCGACAAGCGGCTTCCGCAACCAGATCGTCGTTCGTGGCAAAGATCCGGATGCGGTTGCGAAGGCCAGTGCCGCAGTTCGTGAGCTTCTCGGTCGCCTCAAGGGTGACCAAGCGCCCCTATGAGAGTTATCTTCTTCACCCGAACGCATAGAAGAGCAAAACGATGTCCCCGACCTCTCCTAAAGCCTTCCCCGTCTCCTGGGATCAGTTTCACCGCGATTGCCGGGCTCTCGCTTGGCGTCTGGCCTCGGCCGGTCCCTTCGAGGCGATTGTCTGCATCACCCGTGGCGGCCTCGTGCCGGCGGCCATCGTGGCGCGCGAGCTCGACCTGAGGCTCATTGAGAGCGTCTGCATCGCGAGCTATCACGACTACAAGAACCAGGGCGAACTGATGGTGCTCAAGGACGTCGCTCCCTCGATCAAGGCGATCGGTGACGGACAGGGCAAGGGCGTTCTCGTGATTGACGATCTGACGGACACCGGCAAGACTGCCAAGATCGTGCGCGACATGCTTCCCAATGCCCATTTCGCTGCCGTCTATGCCAAGCCCGCCGGACGACCTCTGATCGATACCTTCGTGACAGAAGTGAGCCAGGATACCTGGATCTACTTCCCCTGGGATATGGGCCTGGCCTATCAGGCTCCGATCCGCGAAGGCTCTGCAGGCTGAACGAATAGAGGAGCGCCCGTGGCGGAGTTCGATATCGCGCGGACGCGCAAGAGCCTCTTCAGCGCTCTCCTCGATGCGAGGGATCGGTTCGGCCGGAACAAGGTCGCGCTCGAGGATCTCGAACGCCAACCGATCACCTTTGGCCGCCTTGTCTTGGGTTCGCTTGTTCTCGGGCGCAAGTTGGCGAGCCTGACGGATGAGCGCGAGCCTGTCGGGGTGCTGCTTCCGAACGTCCAGGCCATTGCGGTCACCCTATTCGGGCTCAATGCTTTCGGGCGCGTTCCGGCTTTCCTGAATTTCACGGCCGGGCTCAAGAATCTGAAGGCGGCCTGCGATCTCGCCGAGATCAGGACCATCGTCACGTCCCGCCGCTTCGTCGAGCAGGGTAAGCTCGATGACATCGTCGCGGCGTTGGGGGAGGGACGGCGGATCCTGTGGCTTGAGGACGTTCGCGCGAAGCTGACGAGCCTCGACAAACTGCGCGGGCTGCTCGATTCCTGGATGGCTCGACGCGTTCATGCCCGAGCCAGAGTCGAGCCCGACGATCCCGCCGTCATCCTTTTCACGTCAGGCTCGGAAGGTGTCCCGAAAGGCGTGGTGCTCTCGAATGCCAACCTGATCGCCAATGCCTATCAGGTCAAAGCGCTCGCGGGCGATGTGCTGAAAGATGATGACGTCTTCTTCAACCCTCTGCCGATCTTCCACTCCTTCGGCCTGACGGCAGGGCTCCTGACAGCCGTTCTCAACGGCATGAAGTCGGTGCTCTATCCGAGCCCGCTTCACTACAGGCAGATCCCGAAGCTCGTCGCCGGCACACGGGCCACGATCATGCTCGCGACCGACACCTTTCTGCAGGGTTATGCCCGCGCGGCCGGCGAGAGCGATCTGGCGAGCGTCCGTTACGTCATCGCGGGCGCGGAGCGGGTGAAGGATGAGACGCGCAGGCTCTGGGCCAAGCACGGTACCGTAATCCTGGAAGGCTACGGAGCAACCGAATGCTCGCCGGTGATCGCCGTCAGCCTGCCGGATCGCAACAGGCCGGGATCGGTCGGGCCGATCCTCCCGGGGATCGAATGGCGTCTCGACCTAGTCGAGGGGATCCATGAGGGCGGGCGCCTGCATGTGCGCGGCCCGAACGTGATGAAGGGATACCTCGATTCTGAGGCTCCGGGAGGCATCCGTCCTCCCACCGATGGCTGGCACGACACCGGCGACATCGTCACCGTAGATGACGGGATCGTCACCATCCGGGGGCGGGCGAAGCGTTTCGCCAAGATCGGCGGTGAGATGATATCCTTGGCCGCCATCGAGGCGACCGTTCAGGGATTGTGGCCTGACAACAGCCATGTGGTCGTGGCCATTCCGGACCCGCGAAAGGGCGAGCAAATTGTCCTCATTACGGACAAGGCCGATGCGGATCGGGATATGCTGATTGCTCATGCCAAGACCCAGGGTTTTCCCGAGCTTTGGATGCCCCGTTCCATATTGGTATCCGGTATTCCAGTGCTGGGTTCTGGCAAGACCGATTACGCCGCCGCCGTTGAACTAGCCCGCAGGTTGCAACCGATGCTCTAGGCCCGAGCTCTCGTTTCTTTGAAGAGCAGCCTTAAACTTTGCCGGTAACCAAGCTCGGCTTTCCACGTTGTTCTTTGGACTGTTAGCCCCTATGGCCGGGTCTATCTAAAGGGTTCAGAGATGAGAAGAATTGCTCTTGTTCTGGTCGCCCTGGCCTACACGTCGAGCGCACTGGCTCAGTCCCGGCCCTTTACGCCCAGTATGACCTGCAATCAGGCACGCGGAATCGTGTTCTCGCGCGGCGCCGTGGTCCTTGGCACAGGCACCTACACCTACGACCGCTACGTCCGGGACCGCAGCTTCTGCGAGATCAACGAGACGATCCAGCCCGGTTTTGTGCCGACGAAGGACACGCCTCAATGCCCTGTGGGATATCTCTGCCGGGATGCGGATTATTTCTTCAACGATTAGGCTCTAGCGCGGTCTGTCAGTCTTCCCTGGCAGTGGTGACCCGAGTGGCGCCTGACGTTTCGTCATGTTCTGCGCAGCGTGGCCTAGGCTTGTTGAAATTATGTCACAGTGACTCAGATAAACACTTGCCCTTGCCGAAAATGCTTATCTTTTCAGCACATTGCGAGTCTATTGAGCGGGCTTGGCCTTCGCCTCGGTTGCGTCAGACAGGGGCTTGATTATGGTCACGCTTGTACATGGGTCATGGACTCAGGCATTTTGGAGAAAACCATGAAGCTCGCTAAGAGCCTCTTCCTTGGATCGGTCGCGGGTCTCGCGGCTGTTGCAGGGGCACAGGCCGCCGATCTCCCCGCGAAGAAGGCCGCTGCTGTCGAATACGTGCGCGTCTGCTCCACCTACGGCGCAGGCTTCTTCTACATCCCCGGCACCGAAACCTGCCTCCGCGTCGGCGGCCGTGTTCGCGCCGAGTTCCAGTACCTCGAACCGGTGGATCGTGAAGACGACGCGATCGGTTTCCGTGCTCGTGGCCGCATCCAGCTCGATGCCCGCACCGCCACCGCTTACGGTCTGCTCCGCACCTTCGTGCGCTTCGAGATGACTCGCGACACCGGCGTCTATGGCTTCAGCGCCACGACGGCCAACGTCGATCAGGCTTTCATCCAGTTCGGCGGCCTCACCGCCGGTCGCACCATCTCGTTCTTCATGAACAGCGACCTTCCGAACGAGAACTGGGGTACGCTCCGCTTCTATGATGCCCCGACGGTGAACGCATTCGCCTACACCTTCTCGTTCGGCAACGGCTTCTCGGCCACGCTGGCGATTGAAGAGGGCACCTATGCCACGAGCCTCTTCCCCGAGGGTGGCCAGACGATGCCTGACCTCGTCGCCAACGTGAAATACGCCGGCACCTGGGGTTCGGCTCAGCTCGGCGGCGCGCTCCATCAGCTGCGCAGCGATGTGCTCACCGCCGCTCCGTTCGCTGGCACAATTCCTGACAGCGAGCTCGGCTGGGCCGTTACGGCTCAGGGCTCCGTCAACCTGCCGATGCTTGCCGAGGGCGATGCTCTCTGGCTTGCTGCGACCTATGCGGACGGCGCTCTCGGTTATCTCGGTTTCGATCCCGATGTCGGGGTAGGATCGGCTTCCAGCACGGTTGTCGACGCTTACATCGGCACCGATGGCGACATCAAGACCGGCCGCGGCTGGTCGATTGCCGGTGGTCTGAACCACTACTGGACCCCGACCATCCGTCAGAGCGTCTTCGGTTCGTATGCTCGCGTCGAGTACAGTGCCAATGCTCCGGCCCCTGCAAGCGACTTCAACGAGTGGCGCGCTGGTTCGAACCTGATCTGGTCTCCGGTCTCCGGTCTCGATATCGGTGTTGAAGTTCTCTACTCCAACCTCGACCCGCGCGGCGTCATCGGCAATGACGACGACGACGCTTGGGAAGGCCGTCTGCGCGTTCAGCGCGACTTCTAATCGGCTTGTCCTGATTGAATCGGAAAACCCCGGTGGCAACACCGGGGTTTTCTTTTGGAGTTTGGCCGGTGCATTGCTGCGTCGAAAAGGCTACCTATACGCCCGCGATTGATTGATCGTTCAGTTTCAAAATGATCGGGTAAAGCAATGTCTAAAGCCGTCAGAAATCTGGCTTCCGCTGTCGTTCTTGCCATTGGGTTAACCGGATGCGTGGGAACCGCCGGCGTTTCCACTTGGCAATACCAAGCCGGGCCGGGCTATGAGACGGAGCGTGTCTATGACAGCCGCGTTCAGGCGGATACCAGCCAAGGCTTCACGCGAGAGGCTTGCACGACCGTATCGAGAAGGCGGATCGGTCGATCGAGAAGCGCAGCCGGCGAAGACGTGACTGCCTGTGCTTCCAATTAACCCCGTATACCTTGACCGAAGGAACGAAGGCTCACCTTGACCGTTGGCATGGGGTCAATTCCACCGTCAGGAGAGCATCATCATGAACAACATCATCTGGCTCATCGGGGCGATCGTGGTCGTCCTCGCGATCTTGTCGTTCCTCGGGTTGCGCTAAGCCATTCTAGCGTATGGTGCGGAACCGAAGGCTCACGACAGCGAAAGCGGATTCGGTTCTCCGCCCACTCGATGATCTAGAAACTGCAGGGTGGCTTTCTGCTTGGCGCCCTGCGGTTCCCAATATCCCTTCATGTAACCTCGGTGCTGCAGGGTTATCAGTGAAGAGGCCTATTCCATCAGAACCATGACGACCGACGCGACATTCACGACGGCCAATGCGCCGAGCAATGTCGGAACCAAAGGAATGCCAAGCCGCCGCGCCGCTCGATCGCAGGCGGCTTCGGTATGCGATTTGAGATGAGAACCCTTGATGGCCATGTCTCATCCTCTTTGTAGCCTGACCTTGCGTTAGTTGCACGCCACCATGGACCGCAAATGCGCCGTGTGACGTGTGCTTCCACACATAGCGCAGCCTGCTTTCGTCTTTATTTCAGTGTCGGGTGGCGGCCTTCTGAATCTGCAGAAGCTGTCCCTCGATGGCGCGCATCCGGGTCATCAGGCGATCGAGTTCCGTAAGAAGTTGCTTCTCGTCTTGCTTGGCCTTTTCAACGAGATCCGGGGAAGAGCCATGACGAATGCGCTGAAGGGCATCCGCGAGCTGTCGGTCCAGAAGCCGCATATGGTGCTCCAGATCCAAGAATTCTTGGTGAAGCTGGGTCTCCTTGAACACGGCAGAGGTCTCACATGAGAACAGTCAGTTCCAAGCCTAGGTTACCGCGTGAAGGCGGGTTCCTCTAGGGCAAAAAGAGGTTCCGGCAAATTTCTTAACGGCCAAGCTGAAACAGAGCTCAATGTTCACCGTTCTGTGATGAGGGCCTTCACCCGATGGCCACGCCATCGGGGGATGTGGGTTTTGCATATAGTTTCAAGGCGAACCATTTCGAAGAGCTGCATGACGGGAGGCAGCCTAAGTATTGCGCCTTCTTTATCATGCCGACCACCCGCTTTGCGTTTCCGGGCCGGTCTTTCAATGGTCACAGAGCCTCAAGGGTCGTTGCGCTCGCAATGGGCTCCAAGAACAGTAACCGGATAGAGGAGATGGACGGATGGGAGAGAGGATGGAGCCTTATCGTATAGCCCTCATCGTCGAGGACGATTTTGAAGTCAGGGGCTTAGCGGCAGCACTTCTTGAGGAGACCGACCTCAAGGTCGTGGAGGCGTCGAGCGCGGAAGAGGCGCTGGACTATCTGAAGCAGCATTCCGAGGAGGTCGCGTTCCTGTTTGCGGATGTCCGTCTTCCCTGCCTGATGGACGGTTTGGATTTGGTCCGCTCCGTGCGCCTCAAATGGCCATGGGTTCGGACAGTGCTGACCTCTGGCAAGCCTCTTGATCAGCGGGCCGTTGACGTTCCCCGTGACGTTCGGTTCATGCAGAAGCCCTGGAGAGCGCTCGAAGTCCTGATGGAAGCCGAGAGGGCTGCTCAGGCCTACCGCAGGAACTAAAGCGGTATCAAACAGGCAGACTGGTCTCACTCCCAACGTCTCATCCCAGCTATCCAGCAGAAATCTGGAACCTTGGCGCTTGCCAGGAATTGGCGTCAGCAGTTTGAAAAGGAATTTGACTGATGCCGCATACGTCCATTGCCACAGGCACCTTCTCATCTCGCAAGGAGGCCAATCAGGCCGTTCAGCGTCTGGTGTCTAGTGGGTTTGCCCGCAACAGCATCTCGCTCCGCCATCACGAGGAGGACGACGGATATGACCTGGAAATTCATACCCGCCGCGAAAACCTCAGAAGGGCCGAGCGTCTGATCCACGATTCCGCGCCGTTATACGTTGTGCGGCAGAAAGCGTCCGAAGTGGCCTATGCGGCCAAGTCCTATCCACTCATTCTGTTTGGGGCGGGAATTCTGGCAGGATTTCTGATCTACAATCTTATTCCGCGGGAGGCCACAAACGGCCATTCCGGTCATGGGAGCCGTCGCGGGCGCTGATGGTCATCATTGCGAGAGTGGCTGGGGTCGCACAAGAAGTCGGTCGGACTCCAACTCGTCGTGCGGCAAAGCGGAGCCAGGTTTCACTGACGCAGGTCGCCGGCTCGCACCGGACGAGGCTCTAGCGATCCTAATCCTCTTTGTGGTGCCGGGCTCGTTCCAGTCTCTCCAGCAGCTGCTTGATGCGATCGGGAGCCGGCTCTTTCAGGATATTCTGGTAGTTCTGTTGCAGCTGCCTCCCGAGATCTTTCAAGAGTTCGAACTGACCGGTCGGAGTCAGGCTGTTGGATCCGATGCTCCAACCTCTATGGCTCCCTGCGGCATAAGGATGGTGCCGCTTTGGCATCCACACGCTCCCTCTTTGCTCATCCTTGAGCCTGAGAACGGATAAAATTGGATTGGGTTGCGGTTAAGTTTCTGAAAAAGAAGATTCTTTTGACTAGCGGAGCGTATGCTCCCTACGATGGGGCGAGCTTCCTTCTAGATTGATCGTCGTCTGAAAATCCCACCCCAAAGAATGAGGCGACCGCCGGTCGCATTGGATTCATTCGAACACTGCGCCAAAGCTCGACCTTAAAGACGAAGGCGGGCTGGGTTCATGCGTGAAGTTCTCATGGTCTATCTGTGCGGTGTGATCCTGCTGCTGGCAGTATCGACCACAATCGATGGCGAGGAAGGGATAGGCCTCGACCATATCCTGATCGCTGGCTTCGGCTGGCCGATTCTAACTCCGATCCTGGCCTTGCGAGCCTGGACCAGCCGCTAAGAGGCGCTCTTTTTCGTGCCAGTCGTGACTGGCGCGCTCTTTTCCCTCCGTCAATTATGTTGTTAATCTGAGCCGTAACGTTTGCGGATGAACCAATGGCCAGAGTGATTTTGTCTGCTGCAATCCTCTTGTCGGGGCTCGGCGCTGCCCAAGCCCAGACGAGCTGCTACCCGCGCATAGGCGCCTATAGCGGTCAATATGAAGGCCAATGCCCCAATTCCAGCCTCAAATGGACAGCGGTCGAGAACACAGTCGGGGCTTTTGGACGTAACTGTGGCGATGAGCCATGGACATACAACCGCACGGAGAAGATGTTCTACAATCCGAAGGCCAATGAGAACTTCGCCATGCAGGATTGTCATGCTCCGAACCGTGATCAGCTTATGAGTGCTGTGAGAGCGACCATGAGTACCGACATGGTTCGCCGCTTCCATGAGAACAAAATTCAACGACCTGGGACAACGGCGGAGCAATCGTCCGCTAACCGCTGAAGGCAGTTCAGGATATGAGGAAGAGGACAGTTGAGCGATTGCTCAGCGTGCTTTCGCGCTCATTCCGCTCTGGTACTGTCGATCGTCGCACCAATTCAGGAGTGATCTACACGATCTGAAAATCGGCAGAGGTCATTCTCAATCCTATCGTGAGCTTCGCAAAGGCGACTTGTTCGGTTGCACCAGTGCCATCGGAATCGTAGTAGAGAACGCCGTCGTTGCGATCGTAGACGATACGGTCCGTCACATCGTGGGCGGCATCGCCAGTCCAGAAAGCCGCCGACTTCAAGCGGCCTGTCGAACCGACGCTTGTGAAGATCGTATTCTCGAGCCACACTGTATCGCTCGCAACAGAAAAATCCCGGATCGTGTCGATATTCGTGGTTCCGTTAGGCCTCGCGTAGAACACGAAGGCGTCTTTCCCAGATCCTCCGCGCAGAATGTCGGCACCCCAACCACCATAGAGCCGGTCATCATTGTCTCCGCCGGAGAGGCTGTCATTGCCTGAACTTCCCCACAGGCGATCGTTGCCGTCCTCGCCGAAGATCGTGTCGTTCGCCTGTCCAGCCTTGATCTCGTCGTTGCCGACACCTCCCCGCATGCGATCGATATTCGCGGTGCCAGAGAGCGTGTCATTCACGTTCATGTACTGAAGCTGACCATAAAGGGGCGCCTCCGATCTGCTGACGCCGACTGGAAGACTCGTCCTCCAATCAAGGCCAGCGGTATGAATCACCGAGGAAATGACTGAGTTGCTGTTCAGATCGCCTCCAGAAAACTCTCGAAAAATGTCGAAGCTGTAATGGAGGCCGGCCTTGTCGATGTTGGCTGCGTGTTGGACCATCACTTTCCAAACATCGGTGGCATTCCTTGAGCCGAGGTCGAGCAATGTGCGATGACGGTCTTCCGGCGTGTCAGAGCCTCTTCTGTCGGGTGAAGAAGCAAGATCAGCTCCTGCTAGCGTTCCAAGATCGTCGATGCCCTCGAGGGATCCCCTGATTACCTTCTCGGATAAGATACGACCCCTGGCATCGGTTTCCGTCTTGACGAGATAGAGATGAAAAAGGCCGCTGTCGATGTCTTCGAATTCGAGGGGTTTGGCTTCGATGGCAATGACAGTCGGCATAGATGACTCCTTGAGCAGATCGAACTGCCCCGGTGGCTGCTTTTGTTCCTCCATCATCAACTTTGCTGGGGCTTCGCTGTTCCATGGGGCGCCTGCGCGCTTAGAGCATCGGACCCAAAAGTGGACCCACTTTTGGGTCCGATGCTCCACTCTTTGAAGAGCGCATCGTTCGATGCGGACCCGAAGGGCCGCGTCAGCGAAAACCGGGTCCACTTTTCCGTATGATGCGCTAGCATGGCGCGAACAATCGGATCTGTGTTTTGCCTGATGCGCTTACGATCACGATCGTCACGATCCGTAAGGATACGTGAATTGACCATTGTGCCTGGCGGCGGGAGACTGATGCGTGGCCGACAGCATTGGTTGCTCCCTCTGAGAAACTGAGGCCCCTTTCGGGGCCTCTTTTATTGGGACGGATCTCGGCAAGGGCGTTAAGCTCTGAGGCTCTCCAGAAGCCGCTGATAGGGCTCCCGCCGCTCGCGATACTTCAGGAGCAACTGCTTCTCGATGTATTGCTTCTGCTCACTTTCGATGCCACTGCGGTCGAGATTGAGGATGTCCTCCCCATACTGGAAATCTATATTGGTGAGCGTCCGCGCCACCCAAAGTATCTTCAAGTCATTCTCGGTTATCATGCCTCGCTGTGGCTCGTTCGTGAGGAGCTGTTGCGTCAAAGGTTCTTTGGTGACTGGCATGTTCCCCCTCCAGCCTTCTGAGTCCATGGGGGAATAATATCGTTCCGGCAGCTTCGCCGGCAACGAGTGCAATCTAAGCTTGCGGATTAAGCGCCTGGCCCGGAATTAGTAATCCCAAGGAGGAAGAGAACTCTCAGGCTCATATTCACGTCAAGGAGTCAATCGCCGCTATGAGGGGCCATGCCGCCTGGATCTGAAAATCCTTAACGCAAGCTTTATTCGCCGATGCCCTTAGGGAGTAGCATATACTCCTTAGTGATTAGAACGGTATGTATATCCCTTGATCAAGTCCATTCTTTGAGTGCTGATAGAGGGAGGAGGCTGATGTCGTAGAGTTTATTCAAAAGGGGGCAAGTAATGTTCAAGGAACATTTTCAATCTGACGCAACGTCTGGAATGTCTGCAATTGATCCTGTGGCTGCTTCTACTCAAATTGTAGTAACAAAGTTGCTTTGCGGAAACGCGCTGCTGCAGGCCGGTCTCGAGCAGCTCTTGTCGGCCACCTGCTTCACTGTCCTCAACCCGGCGTCGAGAGGGATCGCGAGGGCGGAAGAACACGCTCAAACGGAACCTGCCCTCTGCATCGTCGATGGCACTGGCTCATCTGAGCAAGCACTCGATTTCATCCAAGACGCCAAGAGGCAGTATCCTGCTGCTCGAGTCGTGGCGATCGCCAATCAGCTCGATTGTCCGATGGTCCAATCGTCAGTCTCTGCGGGCGTCGACAGTTTCTGTCTTGCAACAAGTGCCCGTGAGGTTCTGATCAAGACTCTCGAACTCACGATGCTGGGTGAAAGGATCCTGCCCGGATCGCTCATTCGAAAGCTCCTCAACCAGGAACTCGCGCTTTCCAATTCTGCCGAGATCATCCCACTGGCAGAATGCCGTGCGCCGGATCCGAAAGTTCAGAAGCTTTCACCCCGTGAGACCGTGATCCTGCAATCGCTGATGGGCGGCGATCCGAACAAGGTCATCGCGCGGAAGCTCGATATCACCGAGGCGACGATCAAGGTTCACGTCAAGGCGATCCTGCGCAAGATCGGCGTCGCCAACCGCACTCAGGCTGCCATGTGGGCAACGGGAAATCTCAGAGAGATCGGTCCATCTGCGGGAGAGATGCACGAGGCGCGGCGACTGAGCTGAAATATCACCGGGAACTGCCCTTTGGCGGCTTTCGTCATAAGGGTTTTCAAGAAGGTTCATATGAACGGCAAAGGACCCCAATTCCCGGGTGATCTTATTGAAAAACATGGTTAAAGAGCCTCTGACAGTCTCCTTTGTCGTTCGGGCAGTAGTGTCTGTTGACCTTCTGGTGTGCTTGCCCACAATAGGGGGATGGTCATCCTGGCAATGACGCAAGCAATGCGACAGTTGCTGCTATATTGATACTGACGAGGATAAAAAGCAGCGCAACCGATACGGGAATGCGCCGCGATTCTGGTTTCCCTTCCCTCTGGAGATAGTCCGCTTTCTTCATGGCTTCTTCCTTTCGGCCTTATCAGAGAGGCTGCAAGGTGAAGCAATTTGGCCATTGATGCTGTGAGCTGCTTCACAGCTGCACTTACTTTCTGCGAGGCCGTGAGGGAGAGCGACAGGTTAGGCACCAGGACATGCAGGATGCGATTGTGACTGGGGTACCCATATGCTGCCACGGGCTATCGTGAGAGTATTGCCTAGAGCATCGTGCGTAAGAGTGGATCCACTTTTGGGTTCTACGCTCTAGAGCGCGTTGACATTCAGGCTTTCTACGGACTCGCAAATCTGATTCAAGCTCCTTTTGGGAGCGGAGGCTTGGGTGAGCGGAGTTCGTCTGATTGTGAAAGATCACCAGTGGGACCGGATGGAACCACATTTGCCGGGCAAACGCAGGGATCCTGGCAGAACGGCGGTCAATAGCCGGCTGTTCGTGGAAGCAGTGCTCTGGCTGGCCCGAACTGGGTCACCGTGGCGAGATCTGCCGGAATTCTTCGGCAACTGGAACAGCGCCTTTATTCGCTTCTCGCGCTGGTCCAAGAGCGGCGTCTGGGATCGGCTTTTTGCCGCCATGGCCGATGAGCCCGACTTCGAATACGTCATGATCGACGCAACCATTGTCCGGGCGCACCAGCATGCGGCGGGCAAAAAGGGGGGCCTGAAGCTCATGCGATCGGACGCTCCCGCGGCGGCCTGACCACCAAGATCCATGCTGTCGTCGATGCTCTGGGCAATCCGCTCCGCTTCATCCTGACGCCGGGACAGGCGAGCGATATCACTCAGGCTGAGGCCTTGATCGCTGATCTTCCCGCCGGCCATGTCTTGGGTGACAAGGGCTACGATGCCAAGCCATTGCGGGACCTCATCGAAAGCCAGGATGCCGTGCCGGTCATTCCGCCCAGGGCAACATCGCCGCAAGTCTCCTGCGATTACGCCCTTTATTGCGAGCGCAACCTCGTCGAGCACTTCTTCCTGAAAATCAAGCACTTCAGACGCGTCGCCACCCGCTACGAACAGACCCCACGGGCGTTCATGTCAATCCTGTGCCTCGTCAGCGCGTTCATCTGGACCAAGTGAATGTCAACGCGCTCTAGGTGTTTAATCCCGGCATTTGATGGACCGGGTCAAAGGTGAAGCGTTTGGGCTCCTGTGTCCAGCATTTGCAGATGAACTCGTAGGGTGTGAGGCCCCTGAGGGTCTTCAGCCTTCGGCCGAAGTTGTAAGCC
>NZ_JBVVAK010000051.1:0-55649 GCF_055792825.1 Microvirga sp. GN3 | reverse complement strand
CTCGACGGATTGCCTCTGTCGTCGTGGCGCTGCCGTGTAGAACCTGCCCCATAGTGCTTCCTTCCACTCATGCGAAAAGATTGCACCATCAAAGTCCGGGATTAAACACCTAGGCGCCTCCGATTTCCTCGATGACTACGCCAGTGCCACCGCAGATCGGGCAGTCTTTCTCCCCGAGCTTGCCGGTGCCCTGGCATTCCCGGCAGACATTCTCACCGGCTCCTGGCGTGCCAAGATCGGCTTGGTCTCCGGGATTGAGCTTCGGCTTGTCGGGGTGAACCGTGATGGGCTTTTCGTTGGCCATGATCTCACTCCTATAGCAAGTCCATAGGTAAAACGCGGCGGTGAGTGCCACGGTTGCTGTGGCGCGTTCTTGCAGGGCCGGGCGCCTGGCCTCGTTACCGGCAGCCTCCACACGACGGGTGCGAGCTTGGCCACGGATGTGTCACCCAGCACATCCAGACCGAGCGTCCCGCCATACCTTGAGGCAGGTGCCATTGAACGCCTTGGACGTCCTTGGCAGCAACGTGGAAGGACCAATCGAGGGGATACTATGGGTGCGAACAATTCATCAACGTCAGGATCGGGCCGACTGAAGGTGTCAGAGTGGGCTGCCATCGTCAGCTGTATTGCTTTCGCCACGATCTGGTTCGCAATCTCATTTGCCTGATGGATGCATCTGCGAGAGTCTGAGCGGCGACGCAGTGCAGTCGCCGATGCTCATCCGACTGCGTGACTGCGAGGGAGGGAAGCGGTCATGATCCCAGAACTCCGCCCCGCCACGCCTACTGATGTGGAAGCCTGCGGGCGCATCATCTTCGAGGCCTTCAAGGCGATTGCGGATCAGCATGGCTTCCCGTGGGATTTCCCATCGGTGGAGGCGGGAACGCAACTTGCCTCAACCTTTGTCGCGGCCCCGACCATATACGGGGTAGTAGCCGAGTTGGACAGCCGGGTGGTCGGCAGCGTCTTTATGGCCGAAGGGGATCCGATCCGTGGCATCGGACCGATCACTGTCGACCCGGCCATGCAGGGCAGCGGGGTTGGGCGCAAGCTCATGGAAGCCGTCCTGGAGCGGGCCCGCGACGCCTTGGGGGTGCGCCTCGTCCAGGACGCCTTCAACACCCGCTCGCTTGCGCTCTACGCCTCGCTCGGGTTCGACGTCCGGGAGCCGCTTGTGCTCATGCGTGGCACGCCGCGCAGCGGGCCAGATCTGGGTTTCGCGGTCCGGCCGATGACCCCTGGAGATGTCGACGCCTGCGCAGAACTCTGCACGGCCGTCCATGACATCGGGCGCAGTCATGAACTCCAAGAAGCACTGCAGGTGTTCACGCCCTTCGTGGTCGAGCGGGAGGGCCGCATCACGGGCTATCTCTCGGCGGCGACATTCTGGCTGATGAACCACGGCGTTGCCGAAACCGAATTGGACATGAGAGCGCTCCTGGCCGGCGCCGGAGCCATGAGCGCTGAGCCGCTCTCCCTGCTCCTGCCAACGCGGCAGGCGAACCTGTTCCGCTGGTGCCTGCATCAAGGAATGAGCGTGATCAAACCGATGAACCTGATGACGATAGGCACCTACCAAGAGCCGAAGGGCTGTTACTTCCCCTCGGTGCTCTACTAATTGACGACCATTCCCGGAACGGTAGCAAACTACCCGGCTCTTGATATCCGGGTGACCGGTCACTTTGGTACAGGCAAAGGAATTTTTCGATCACAGGAGCCATGGTATAACTTCGCGAGACAAGGTCGATTGGATGGGGCTGAAGATCCTCTCAGGAAGGGGGCACATGCTATCCATTACAGCTCAGGACGAGACGCCGGACCGGATCCGGGCAACGGCTCGGGGGTTGATCAAGCCGCTTCAACGCCAGGAACTCAGGCGTGAACCATCTCAGTGTCCGGATGCCTCGCCGATCAGGTACCAGCGGTCGCCGTTCGGACTGCTGTAGAGCTTGCGCACCTTTTTCATGCTGTGGGCTCCTGCGCCGATCTCAGCCGATCAAAAAGCGGAGTAATCGCTTCCCGCCGCGGCCTGAAGCACCACCGAGCGCCGTCTCGACCCCCACGTGCCCGGGGCTGCCTCGAACACACCAGGGCAGGGGGTGCCGCAACTGCCACAACGCCCATCGGCGGTGAGGTTCCAGGCGGTGAGTTGGTACCAGTCCCGTCCGATCAGCACTGCCTGACACGCATGGCAATAGGTGCTCTGGCCTTCCGCATCGTGGGTGTTGCCGGTGAAGACATAGCGCAGCCCCACTTCCTGGGCGATCCGGCGGGCCATCCTCAAGATCTCGGGCGGGGTGGCCGGGGTGTCCAGCATCTTCCAGTCGGGATGGAAGGCGGTGAAGTGCAACGGCACGTCAGGACCCAAGTGCTCCAGCACCCAGCGGCTCAAGGCTTCGATCTCGGCAGGGGAGCCGTTTTCGCCGGGGATCAGAAGCGTCGTGATCTCGAACCAGATGTCGGTCTCATGCTTGAGGTACTCCAGCGTATCGAGCACCGGTCCCAGCCGGGCCGAGCACAGGGTCTTGTAGAACTCTTCCGTGAAGCCTTTGAGATCGATGTTGGCCGCATCCATGTGCCGGAAGAACTCGACCCGTGGCTCATCGCAGATGTAGCCCGCGCTCACCGCAACCGACTTGATGCCGCGCTCGCGGCAGGCCTGAGCCACGTCGACGGCATACTCCAGAAAGATCACCGGATCGTTGTAGGTGAACGCCACCGACCGGCAGCTGCTTGCGATCGCGGCCTCGGCAATCGCCTTGGACGAGGCGCGGTCCTGAAGACGGTCGAACTCGCGGGCTTTCGAGATGTCCCAATTCTGGCAGAACTTGCAGGTGAGATTGCAGCCCGCAGTGCCAAAGGACAGCACCGGTGTGCCGGGCAGAAAGTGGTTGAGCGGCTTCTTCTCGATGGGATCGATGCAGAAGCCCGACGACCGGCCATAGGTGGTGAGCATGATCTGATCGCCTTGCCTGGCGCGCACGAAGCACAAGCCTCGCTGGCCCTCATGCAGCTTGCACAGGCGCGGACACACATCGCACTGGATGCGCCCGTCCTCCAGCAGGTGCCAGTAGCGGCCCGGGTTGCCGGGGGAGATCTGTTGATCCATGCCGACCTCACCTATCTCTGGTAATGAGGTTGAGGAGCCGCCTGCGGAGCAGCATCCAGTGGCATCCGTTCGAGACCAATAGCAGGTCAGGCGGGCTGCGGTCGCGGGCCGGTTCTATCCTCGCAGTCCGCACCAGCTTCGCACGACTGTCGACGCGCTATTGGCTGGGGCGAGGATTGCCCCAGTGGCGGCTCCCAAAGCCATCATAGTCCCTCACGCCGGATACATCTACTCCGGCGAGGTGGCTGCCACCGCCTTCGCCTCGTTGCAACCCCATGCCGACACGATCACGCGGGTGGTGCTGATCGGGCCCGCGCATTACGTGCCGTTTCGCGGCCTCGCCATGCCGACGGTGGACGCTTTCGAGACACCGCTGGGGCGTGTGCCCGTCGCGCAGGATGCCGCCACCATACTTGCAGACTTCACGCCCATGCTGCGGGCCGACGCTCCGCACGCGCCTGAGCATGCCCTTGAGGTCGAACTGCCCTTCCTCCAATCGGTCCTCAGGTCCTTCGAGTTGGTCCCGCTGCTGGTAGGTGACGCCGCTCCGAAGGAGGTCTCCGGCGTGCTCGACCGGCTGTGGGGCGGCCCGGAGACGCTGGTCGCGGTCAGCTCGGACCTGTCGCACTTTCATGATTATGAGACGGCCCGGCAACTCGATGCAGTTACGGCGGCTCAAATTGAGCGGGGCGACTGGGCCAGCCTTGGACCGAACAATGCTTGCGGGTACCTCGCCATTGCGGGCCTGATCATAGAAGCGGACTGCCGCAGCCTTGGACTGCAGCGCCTAGCGCTGGAGAACTCCGGCGACGCCGCCGGGACACGGGATCGCGTCGTCGGTTATGGGGCATGGATTATCGACGATGCCCGGAATGCCCCCTAGAGGAGAGGAGGTGTGGAGCGGCCTATGTCACTGCTTACCGGGGAGAGGTTCGTTTAGAACGAACAACGAGCGGCGACCTTGGTTTACCCCCTATGCATATCCCAACGTGCCGATCACCTGCCCCACGAAACCTCATACTCCCCAGCTGGCTTTGCCGCAAATCCGCAGCAGTGACGAGAAAGGATCAGGTGTTTGTGAAGAACTCATGCGGCGGGCAGAGCAAGCTGCTCGGCGGTTTGCCCAAGCCGAACGGGAAAAAGCCGCTTGCGGACTACCTCAGCCGAACCTGCCAGCCCATAGTTCGATCATCAATGATCTCTCGCCGAGCCGCCAGAACGACGTTCCCACGGCCGCATCAGGCTTTGACAAAGCCACCAATGAAACGGCCGATGCAGCGCCAAATCACGATAATCTTGAGAAAAATCCGAGATTAGGGCACAATTCATCGACGCATCTGAAGTGCGCGGTTATCTCAAATCTGGCCGTGTCGCCGCCGAGTGATAGTTCGTATCGGAGGGTTGGCGTCGATGGATCAGGGTTTCTTTTTTCTGTTCGCTGCGGCGTCCGTGATCACGGCCCTGATCATGGTTCTGGCGCGGAATCCGGTTCACAGCGCATTGGCGTTGATGGCGTGTTTCCTGCAGATCTCGGCAATCTTCGTCTTGCTCGAGGCGCCGTTGCTCGCTGTCATCCAGATCTTCGTCTATGTCGGCGCAATCATGGTCCTGTTCTTGTTCGTGATCATGATGACCGATGTGCGTGAAGCGGTGTTGCAGCGGTTCTTGCCGGGTAGCAACTTGCCGGCTCTGGTGTTGCTCGTCCTGCTCGGGGTCGAAATGCTTGTGCTGGTGCTCTGGAGCGACAGATTTTCGGTCACGGAGCCCGTCTCTATGCACATCGGTGGTGAGATCAGACAGCTTAGCGTGACGCTTTTCGCCGACTACCTCCTGCCGTTTGAAGCCGCCTCCGTCATCCTGCTGGCGGCTCTGGTCGGCGCCATTGTGCTGGCGCGGAAGGAGCCGAAGTGATGGTGCCGCTCTGGTGGTATATCGTGCTCGGGGTGGTCCTGTTCGTGATTGGGGCGGCGGGGGTGCTGCTCAGGCGCAACATCCTGGTCGTTCTGATGTCTCTGGAGCTGCTGCTCAACTCGGTTAACATCAATTTCATCGCGTTCGGGCACTTCCAAGACGACTTCCGCGGGCAGATCTTCACAATCTTCGTCATTGCAATCACCGCGGCGGAAGTTGCCGTTGCCCTCGGCATCCTGGTCGCCCTCGTGAGGAACAAGGCCACTCTCAAGGTCGACGATGTGACCATCATGAAAGGATAGCGGCTTGAACCCGGTGGTATCGACCCGGCCGCTGCTTGCCGTCGCGATCGCAGCTCTGGCGGCACTGGCAGTTCTCCTTCTGAACAAGCGCGAGAAATTTCGCGATGTCGTCTCGCCGCTAGCGGCGTCCGCCATGTTCGCAACTGTCGCCTCAATGGCGCCCACCGTGCTAGCGGGCGGCACGGTCGATTTGCGTCTGTTCGGGATTCTGCCGGGGATCGACTTCGCGTTCCGGGTCGACGCGCTCGGCATGGTGTTTGCCACAGTCTCGTCGCTGCTGTGGGTTGCGGCGTCGATCTATTCCATCGGCTACATGCGGCATTTGAATGAGCACGCACAGACCCGGTTCTTCGCCTGCTTTGCCGCGAGCATCGCGGCAGCCGTCGGGGGCGCGTTCGCAGCCAATCTCTTCACGTTGGTGATCTTCTACGAAGTGCTCAGCCTCGTTACCTATCCGCTCGTCTATCACCACGAGGACGGCGAGGGATGGGCGGGCGGCCGCAAGTACCTCGTCTACTTGATGGGCGCGTCGAAAAGCGTGCTTCTCGCCGCGCTGGCGCTGACCTACCACGTTGCGGGGTCGCTCGACTTTGTGGCGGGAGGGCTGCTGGCAGGGGTCGATGCCTCGGCCGGGCTGCTGACGGTCATCTATTTCTGCTATCTCTTCGGCTTCGCCAAGGCAGCGGTGATGCCTATGCACGCTTGGCTGCCCGCTGCGATGGTGGCACCGACACCGGTGAGCGCGCTCCTGCATGCGGTGGCCGTGGTCAAGATGGGCGTGTTCTGTGTGCTGCGGGTGGTGTTCCATGTCTTCGGCACAGGGCTGATGGATGAGTTAGGTCTCGGCATCGCCACAGCCTATCTGGTCTCGTTCACCATCCTGATGGCGTCCGTGTACGCTCTGACGCGGGACGACCTGAAGGCGCGGCTCGCCTATTCGACGGTCAGCCAACTCTCCTACATCGTGCTGGGTGCGGTTCTGCTGTCGCCGGCTGCGATGATCGGCGGGATCATTCACATCGCGGCGCACGCGTTCTCCAAGATCACTCTCTTTTTCTGCGCCGGGTCAATCTATTGCGCGTCGGGCAAACGGAATATCAGCGATATGGCCGGCATCGGCCGCAGGCTACCCTGGACGATGGGGGCTTTCTTCATCGCCTCGCTCAGCATGATCGGGATACCGCCGACAGCGGGCTTCGTCAGCAAGTGGTATCTGGCGCTGGGTTCGGTGGAGGCGGGGGAAGTCGCGTTCCTGATCGTTCTCTTGGCAAGCTCGGTCCTGAATGCCGCCTATTTCCTGCCTGTCAGTTATCTCGCCTTCTTCGAGACAGAGGCAGTGGAGAGCCCTGCGACAGTCCGTGAAATACCGTTGGTGACGATCCCGCTGGTCGCGACCGCCATCCTGTCGGTGTCGATGGGTCTCTTCCCCGACTACTTTCTTTCCTTGGCGGAGGAGGTGGTCAGATGATCAGGCACATCGTTGATTTCTTCGGTGACGGGAAATATGCGAAGATACGGCGCCGTCTGTTCCACCTGACACTCGTTCTGATCGTCGTTTCAGACTTTTTAGTCCCCCGCGAACACGGCGAATACTTTTGGGACCGCCTGCCGGGCTGGTCGGCCGTTTACGGCTTCGCCTCCTGCGTGCTGTTGATCTTCGTTTCCAAGTTCCTCGGCCATCAGGGCGGGCTGATGCGGCGCGAGGACTATTATGACTGACTTCGTCCATCCCACGCTGCTGCTTGTTCTTGGCGCCCTGCCGATCCCCTTCCTGAAGGGATTGATCCGCAAGATCTATCTGCTGCTGGTACCGGCGCTGGCAATCCTCGCCGTGCTCACGATGCAGCCGGGCGACTATGGCGCAGCGCGGTTCATCGGACAGGACATCCTGATTGCGAAGGTCGACAAACTGAGCATCGTCTTCGCCACCGTTTTCACCATCATGGCGTTGATCGGCATGGTCTATGCGCTACACCTGACACATGCCGGCCAGCATGTGGCGGCGTTCGTCTACGTCGGCAGCGCGCTCGGCGTCGTCTTCGCCGGCGACTATCTGACCCTGTTTCTGTTCTGGGAAGTCATGGCGTTCGCCTCTGCCTATCTGGTCTTCGCCCAGCGTAGTCGGCAGGCGATCCGCGCCGGGTTCCGGTATCTCATGGTCCACATCACCGGCGGGCTCGCCTTGCTCGGCGGTATTATTGCCCATGGGCTTGCTGTCGGCTCGCTTCGCTTCGGCCCGATCGAGAGTGGGATGGACGTCGGGGTCTACCTGATCCTTGCCGGATTCATGCTCAATGCTGCTGTGCCGCCGCTCAATGCCTGGCTGACCGACGCCTATCCGGAGGCGACCGTCACCGGGGCGGTGTTCATGAGCGCCTTCACGACCAAGACGGCTGTCTATGTGCTGGCACGGGCGTTTCCGGGGACCGAACTTCTGGTCTGGCTCGGCACGGTGATGGCGCTTTACGGCGTCGTCTACGCGGTGCTGGAGAACGACTGTCGACGGCTCCTGGCCTATCACATCGTCAGCCAAGTGGGCTACATGGTAGCCGGAATCGGCATCGGCACCGAGATGGCGGTGAACGGAGCCGCCAGTCATGCCTTCGCGCATATTCTCTACAAGGCGCTCCTCTTCATGGGTGCGGGGGCGGTGATCTACGTCGCCGGGCGTCGCAAGCTCACCGAGCTTGGTGGGCTCTATAGGACCATGCCGCTGACTGTGGCGCTCTATATGGTCGGCGCCTTTGCGATCTCGGCATTTCCGTTCTTCTCGGGCTTCGTCACCAAATCCATGGTGATAGCCGCCGCCGGACAGGATCACCGCGCGCTGGTCGTGCTCGCGCTGACGATGGCATCGTCCGGGACCTTCCTGCACACTGGGCTCAAGCTCCCATACTACATGTTCTTCGGCACGGACCGGAAGCTGGAGGCGCGAGAACCTCCCCGCAACATGCTGATTGCGATGAGCATGGCGGCGGTGCTCTGCATCGCGATCGGAGTGTTCCCCCAGCCGCTCTATGCGCTTCTACCCCATCCGGTCGACTTCGAACCCTACACCGCCGTCCATATCACCGAGAGCCTCGGCCTGCTGATGTTCACCGCATTGGGGTTCGTGCTGTTCCTCAAGGCGCTCGATCCTGAGAACACGATCAGCATCGACACCGACTGGTTCTATCGCAAGGGTGCGCGACGCTTCCTGTGGCTCGCCGAGAACCCGCTGGCACGCTACGAGAAGGCGGTGAGCGACGTGTCCGAGACCACGGTACTTCCCTTTCTGCACGGAGCGGCGCGGACCGGGCTGCGGATCGATCACAACAAGGTGGACGCCGTCGTGAATAGTGTCGCTCGGGCGATCCTGAGCACTGGCGAGGCGCTGCGGCATCTCCAGACCGGCGTCGTGACCCAATATGCGCTGGCGATGATCGTCGGCGTGATCGCGGCGACCGCCGTATTCGCTGTGGTGTGGCGGTAGGGGGGCCTAATGGAGTTACCGCTGCTCAGCTTCATCGTGTTCATGCCCGCCATCGGGGTCGCAATTCTGATGCTTCTCCGCAATGACGACGCGGTGCGATGGACGGCACTTGGCGTCACCGTCCTCGACTTCGCCCTCGCCATCGCGATGCTGGCCGGCTTCGACATCACCACTCACGAGATGCAGTTCACCGAGACGCGCCCATGGGTGCCTGCGCTCGGGATCACCTACGCACTTGGCGTCGACGGAATCAGCGCGCTCTTCGTATTCCTGACCGCACTGTTAGGCTGGATCTGTGTACTCGCCTCATGGGTGGCGATCGAACGCAAGGTGAAGGAGTTCATGATCAGCCTGCTGGTCATGCAGACGCTGATGCTTGGGGTGTTCTGCGCGCTCGACCTGTTCCTCTTCTACGTCTTCTGGGAAGCGATGCTGATCCCGATGTACGTGATCATCGGCGTCTGGGGCGGCAACGGCCGTGTCTATGCGGCGTTCAAGTTCTTCCTGTACACCCTGGCGGGCAGCGTCCTATTCCTGGTCGGTATCATCGTGCTCTATTTCCACGGCGGCGCGACCTTCGATATCCTCGCCTTGACCGCGCAGGATTTGCCGTTCGAGGTCCAATCTTGGCTGTTCTTCGCCTTCCTGATCGCCTTCGCGGTCAAAGTGCCGATGGTTCCGGTCCATACATGGTTGCCGGACGCTCATGTGCAGGCGCCTACGGCAGGCAGCATCATCCTCGCCGCCGTGCTCCTGAAGATGGGCGCCTACGGGTTCCTGCGGTTCTCGCTGCCGATGCTGCCGGAAGCGTCGGTGCATTATTCGCCGCTGATGCTGGCCCTTTCCGCGCTTGCCATCGTTTACGGCGGGCTGCTTGCCCTGGCGCAGGATGATCTGAAGAAGCTGGTGGCCTATTCCAGCATCAGCCACATGGGCTTTGTGACCCTGGGGATTTTCGCCCTGAACCTACGCGGGCTCGAGGGCGGCATCCTGCAAATGTTTAATCACGGCGTAACGACAGGCGCGTTGTTCCTGGTCGTGGGTCTGATCTACGAGCGGACCCATACGCGCAGCATCGCCGACTATGGCGGGCTGATGAAGGTGGCGCCGGTTTACACGACATTTCTTGCGCTGTTCATCTTGTCCTCAATGGCGCTGCCGGGAACGAACTCGTTCGTGGGCGAGTTGCTGGTGCTGTCAGGCGGGTTTGCGGCCAACTTGGCCATTGGTGCGGTCGCCGTCCTGGGGGCATTGCTAGGCGCGGCCTATCTGCTTGGCATGTATGGGAAAGTCGCGCTCGGTCCCGCCAGCGTCGCCGGGCGGTTCGAGATCCGAGACGTGAACACCCGCGAATTGGCAGCGATCCTGCCTCTAGCCGTCCTCGTGCTCTGGGTCGGGCTCTATCCAAAACCATTTCTCGACATCATCGACGCCTCGATGAAGCATCTGTTGGTGCAAGTGCACGGTAAGGGGAGTCGCCAATGACCGCTGCCGCGCTGTTGCAGTCGATTCTCGCGAGCCTGCCCGAGATCGTGGTGGTGGTCGGGGCCTGTGTCCTGCTGATCCTGGGACAGATCGTGCCAAAAAGGCAGGAGCAATTCCTCGTCTGGGCTTCCGTCGCGATCGTGCTGATCGCCGCCTTGGGAACGCTCATGCTGGCGGGCGAGGTGAGGCCGGCATACATGGACATGTTCATTGCCGATCGCTTTTCGGCCTTCTTCAAGATCGTGTTCTACTTGGCGACGGGGCTGACATTCCTTCTTTCGTGGAAATATGTCGAGATCGAAGAGATCGGGAGCAGCGAATATTATGTCCTGCTGCTCTTCGCGCTTTCGGGAATGATGATCATGGCCTCGGCGACAGACCTCCTGTCGATCTATGTGGGCCTCGAACTGATGGCACTCTGCACTTATGTGCTGACCGGATTCCTGCGGCGGCAACGGCGGTCGAACGAGGCGGCTTTGAAATACGTGATCCTCGGTGGGGTCTCGACGGGGCTTTTCCTCTACGGCGCTTCGCTGGTCTATGGGCTCACCGGCACGACGCAGCTGGACGGGATGGCTGCGGCGGTGACCAGCAAGCCGCTCGATCCCGGATTGCTGCTGGCGGTGGTCTTCATCGTTGCGGGGCTGGCGTTCAAGGTTGGCGCAGTGCCGTTCCATATGTGGGTGCCGGACGTCTATGAAGGCGCGCCGACGACCATCACCGCCTTCATGTCGGTAGGCCCCAAGGCAGCCGGGTTCGCGGTGATCCTGCGAGTATTCCTCAACCCGCTGGTCGCAGCCTCGGATGTTTGGATCATCATCGCGATCATTGCGGTGGTGACGATGGCGCTCGGGAGTTTCGTGGCGCTTGTGCAGGACAATTTCAAGCGCCTCTTGGCCTATTCCAGCATCGCCCATGCCGGCTTTGCGATGTTCGGGGTGGTGGCCGGCGGCGCTGACGGGGTCGCCGGCGTGATGCTTTATCTGCTGATCTACACGTTCATGAATCTCGGCATCTTCGGCGCCGTCATCATGATGCGAAACGGCAATTTCTCAGGCGAGGTCATTGAGGACTACGCCGGTTTAGCTAGGTCGCATCGCGGACTGGCACTTCTGATGCTGCTTTATCTGTTCTCTCTGGCAGGCATTCCGCCGACGGCTGGGTTCTTCGCCAAGTTCTACGTGCTGGTCGCGCTCGTCGAGCGGGGTTTCATCCTGCTCGCCGTAATCGCAGTGCTTTTGAGCGTCGTCGCCGCCTATTTCTACATCCGCATCGTCATGGTAATCTACATGCGTGAGCCGGAGGGCTCATTCGACCCGGCGCTGACGCCCTCGGTCCGCGCCACACTTGCCCTCACGGCCGCCGGCACCATTGGGATCGGCCTGTTTCCGGCGTGGTTTCTGAGGCTTGCCCAACATTCCGCGTTTGGCGGCTGATCGATTGGATTTGCATTGATTCGACAGACGGAATACTCTTGCAGTGCAAGAAAGGAATGCCCAATCCGCTTGCCGGGGACCTGCGCCAGGCCCGAATAGGGTCGGTTACGGCCTGAGCAAAGTCCTCGGTGAATAACCGGATAATGCGATATGACTGGGATGGAATTCCTGCCGGTTCTTATCATGACCGCCGGAATTGTTCTGGTGGCAGTTGCGACGCTCTTTGTCTCCTCGCTGCTGCGCCCGTCCAATCCCTATCCGGCGAAGAACATGCCCTATGAATGCGGCATGGATCCGGCAGGCGAGGCCGCCGGGGGGCGCTTCAGGGTGCAGTTCTTCATCCTCGCGATCCTGTTGGTCGTCTTCGATGTCGAAGCAATGTTCCTCTTTCCCTGGGCCGTCGTTCTGAAAGAAATCGGGTTGGTCGGCTATATCGAGATGTTCGTCTTTATGGTGCTTCTTCTTGTGGGCTTCGCCTACGCTTGGCTGAAGGGGGCGCTGGAATGGGAAGCGTGAACAACGCGATCCGCGACAGCGTGCTGTTCACCACGGCCGACAGCGTCATCAGCTGGAGCCGACGGTCGGCACTGTGGCCCGAGACTTTCGGCATTGCCTGCTGTGCCATCGAGATGATTTCGGCGGGCTGCGCCCGCTACGATCTCGACCGTTTCGGCGTGGTATTTCGGCCTTCGCCGCGCCAGTCCGACGTGATGATCATTGCCGGCACGGTGACGCGGAAATTCGCGCCGGTCGTGCGCCGGCTCTATGATCAGATGCCGGAGCCGCGCTGGGTGATCGCGATGGGCACCTGCGCGATCTCGGGCGGGGTCTACAACACCTATGCGGTGGTGCAGGGGGCAGAGACGTTCGTGCCGGTGGACGTGCATGTGCCTGGTTGCCCGCCGCGGCCCGAGGCGCTGATGCATGGCTTCCTTCTGCTTCAGGAAAAGATCAAAAAATCCCGGGCGCTGGCTGGGGCGCCCCTAGGTCGGATTTCAGTGCCATGAGCATGGAGAAGCCCCTCAATCGCGCCCCGATCATGGAGTGTTTCGGAGGAGCAATCGAGGATCTTGGCTTCGCTCATGGCGTTCATGCCTTCGCTGCCTCGCCTGAAGTGATCGTCGAGCTTTGCCGGTTCCTGAAGGAACATCCGGCCTTACGGTTCAATTTCCTGTCCGACATCTGCGGGGTCGATCATTACCCTGAGACGCCACGCTTCGAGGCGGTGTACCATCTGTATTCGCTGCCGAACAAATGGCGCGTCCGGATCAAGTGTCGCCTCGGCGATCCGCCGCAGATTCCGTCGGTAATGGGAATCTGGCGCACCGCCAACTGGCATGAGCGCGAGGCTTGGGACATGTACGGGATCAGATTCGAGGGCCATCCCGACCTGCGCCGGATCTACATGTGGGAGGGGTTCGAGGGTTTCCCGCAGCGCAAGGACTTTCCGCTCCGGGGCTACAAGGACGAGTTGAACCCGTTTGGCGCTGAGGGCCCTCCGCCGACGCAACCCGACCTCGCCACCAGGGACATTCCATAAGAGGCCATTCCATGCCGAGGACTCGAGATGACGGAAGTCACGGAACTGAGAAGTCCTGAAGGCGAAGCGCTCGACACCAAGGAGGTGCTGCTCAATCTCGGCCCGCAGCATCCCAGCACGCATGGGGTGTTGCGGCTTGTCCTTGAGATGGAAGGTGAATATGTCGCGCGCGTGGACCCGCATATCGGCTATCTCCACCGTGGCACTGAGAAACTGGCGGAGAGCTTCACCTATACCCAGATCTTTCCTCTGACGGACCGGCTCGACTACGTCTGTCCGCCATCGAACAACTTGGCGTTCGCGCTGGCGGTAGAGAAACTCCTGGGCATCGAAGCGCCGATTCGCGCCCAATATATCCGCGTGCTGATGGCCGAACTGGCGCGGATCTCCGGTCATCTCCTGATCACCGGCGCGCTGCCGATGGATCTGGGCGCCATGACCGCGTTGCTTTACGCCATGCGCGAGCGCGAAATGATCATGGACCTGTTGGAAATGATCACCGGAGCGCGGATGCACACCTCCTTCTGCCGGGTCGGCGGCGTGCGCGAGGACCTTCCCGACGGGTTCCTCCCCAAGATCAGGGAGTTCTGCGACGTCTTCCCGAACCGGATCCGCGACTATGAACGGCTGATCGAGAACAACCGGGTGTTCCTGAGCCGCACGCAGGGCGTCGGCGTGATCTCCGCCGAGGACGGCATCGATCTCGGCCTGAGCGGCCCGAACCTGCGGGCCTCAGGCGTCAACTGGGACATCCGCCGCGACGAGCCCTATGAGATTTACGACCAGCTCGAATTCAATGTTATTACCAGCGACGAGGGCGATTGTTACGCGCGCTGGCGATGCCGGGTCGAGGAGATGCGCGAGAGCGTCCGGATCATAGAACAGTGCCTCGACCAGATGCCCGAGGGGCCATTCCAGGTCGACATGCCGACAATCGCTTTCCCGATGGACAAGAATAGGGTGCACTGCTCGATGGAGGCGCTCATCCAGCATTTCGACCTGTCTGCCTACGGCTTCAAGGTGCCAAAGGGCGAGGTCTATTCGGCAATCGAGGCGCCAAAGGGAGAACTCGGATTCTACATCATCAGCGACGGCTCGGCAAAACCGTTCCGTATGAAAGTGCGGGCGCCGTCATTCGTCAACCTTCAGGCACTGTTTGGGGTCACCAATGCGCGCTACCTGGCGGATATGATCGCCGTGCTGGGCAGCCTCGATCCGGTGATGGCCGAGGTGGACAAGTAGCAGGGGATTTCGACGCGATGACCATGCGCGAAAAGATCGAGGCGGCAGCGGCGCGGTATCCTGATCAGCGCTCGGCGATCATGCCCGCACTTCTGATCGCGCAGAAGGAACATGGCCATCTCCCCGGCCAGGTGTTGGAAGAGATCGCCGACATCCTTGATGTCGAGCGGATCTGGGTCTACGAGCTGGCGACCTTCTACACCCTCTTCCATACGGAGCCGGTGGGGATATTCCACCTACAGCTCTGCGATAACGTCTCCTGCATGCTGCGCGGATCCGAGGACCTGTTGAGGCACCTCGAAGCCGTGCTGGGAATCAAGAAGGGTGGTACAACCCCGGACGGACTGTTCACGCTTTCGACCGTCGAATGCCTCGGCGCCTGCGAGATGGCCCCGGTGATGCAGGTCGGCGACGACTATCTCGGTGACCTCGACATCGCGCGGATCAACGCGCACTTGGACAGACTGCGGGCGGCGGCGGAGTATGCGACTGGTGTCGATCTCGCCACAGGATCCCCGGAAGAGTAACGCCATGTTCGAACCGGTTCTTCTCAGGAACATGGACGTACCGGATAGCCATCTGCTTGCGACCTACGAGTCCGGCGGCGGCTATCAGGCCCTGGCGAAGGCGCTGCGCGAGTACACGCCCGACGAGATCATCGACCTGGTCAAGAAATCCAACTTGCGCGGTCGCGGCGGGGCCGGATTCCCAACCGGAGCGAAATGGAGCTTCGTGCCGAAGCAAGCCCGCAAACCGAAATACCTATGCTGCAACGCCGACGAGGGCGAACCGGGCACCTTCAAGGATCGGCTTATCATGGAGCGTGACCCGCACCAGCTGATCGAGGGTCTGGCGATCGGCGCCTACGCGATCGGGGCCGAAACCGCCTATGTCTACATCCGCGGGGAATATGTGCTGGCGATCCGGCGGCTGGAGCAGGCGATCGCTGAGGCCCATGCGAAGGGTTATCTGGGAACGCGGATCCTCGGCTCAAATTTCAGCTTCGTCGCGCACATCCATTGCGGCGCCGGAGCCTACATTTGCGGCGAAGAGACCGCGATGCTCGACTCGCTCGAGGGCAAGCGGGCGCAGCCGCGTTTGAAACCGCCGTTCCCGGCGGTCGAGGGACTCTACGCCAGTCCCACCGTGATCAACAACGTCGAGACAATGGCCTGCGTGCCGCATATCGTGGCGCGGGGGCCGGATTGGTTTCGCAGCATCGGCCCGGAGAAGAGTCCGGGCCCGAAGCTCTATTGCGTCAGCGGACACGTGCGAAAACCGGGCCTTTACGAGCTGCCAATGGGCATACCGCTGCGCGAATTGGTCGAGGACCGCGCCGGTGGGCCGCCACCGGGGCGCAAGATCAAGGCGGTGATCCCCGGCGGAGTGTCGGCACCGGTGCTCCCGGAGCGCGGATTGGACGTCGGGATGGATTTCGACTCGCTGGCCGCCGCCGGCTCGATGCTCGGCTCGGCCGGGGTGATCGTGATCGACGACACGACCTGCATGGTTAAGGTTGCGACCCGGATCATCGAGTTCTTCCACCATGAGTCCTGCGGCAAATGCACCCCCTGCCGCGAAGGATTGAATTGGACCGCGAAAGTACTGCGCCGGATTGAGGCGGGGCAGGGCGAGCCGGGCGATCTGGAACAGCTGGAGGCGCTTTGCAAGGGCATTTTCGGCAACACGTTCTGCGCTCTGGGTGACGGCGCGGCTATGGGGCTGCGGGCGGCGCTGATGCATTTCAGGCATGAATTCGTCGCCCATATCGAGGAACAGAGGTGCCCGTTTCACTGAAGAGCGCGCAGGGAGAGGGCCACGAGGAAGCCATGGTTAGCCTCACGATCAATGGACAAATGCTGGAAGTGGAGGCGGGCTCGACGGTTCTCCAGGCCGCTCAGCGTCTGGGCATCGACATCCCGACCTTCTGCTATCTGAAGCGTCTGCCGGCACTGGCCTCCTGTCGCATGTGCCTGGTGGAGATTGAGGGGCAGCGACGGCTGCAGCCTTCCTGCGCCACTGCGGTCGCCGATGGCATGGTGGTGCGAACCAACACGCCGTTGATCGAGGAAACGCGCTCTTCCATGCTCGACATGCTGCTCGCCAACCACCCCCTCGACTGCCCGATCTGCGACAAGGGTGGTGAGTGCGAGCTTCAGAACATGGTGATGGCATACGGCCCCCGCAAAAGCCAGTTCCACGATGCCAAGCGTGTGTTCCACACCGAGGACATCCGTCTCAGCCCAGTCATCATCATGAACGTCAACCGCTGCATCCAATGCCAGCGCTGCGTCCGGATGTGCGAAGAGGTCGTGGGCGCGGTTGCCTTGGGCACTGTCGAGAAAGGCATGGACACAGCCGTCACCGGCTTCGAGGGCAGCCTCGCGAGTTGCGACCAGTGCGGCAATTGCGTCGAGGTCTGTCCGGTCGGCGCGCTGATGAGCTTCCCCTATCGCTACAAGGCGCGGCCCTGGGATCTGGTTGAGACCGACACGGTCTGCGTGCATTGCGGCACCGGCTGCCAGCTGACCGTCGGTACGCGCAAGGGCGAGTTCATGCGCGTCCGGTCGAAGTGGGAGCATGGGGTCAACCGCGAAACGCTCTGTGTGCGAGGGCGCTTCGGCCTCGACTTCGTCGAAAGCCGGGACCGAATCAAGCAGCCGATGATCCGTCGTGATGGCGCCCTGGTTCCGGTTTCCTGGGATGAAGCGGGAGACTATCTGGGCCGGCGCCTGGCCGCCGTCGAAAGCAAGGCAGCAGGCGGGCTGGCCTCGCCGCGTCTGCCCAACGAGATGCTTTATCAGTTCCAGAAGCTGATGCGGACGGTATTCCGGACCAACAACGTCGACTGCTCGTCACGGTGGTCCACACCCTTCGACACGCTCGGCCCATTGGTGACGAGCTTCTACACCCACGCGCCGGTGGAGGAGGTGGTTGGCAACGACTGCGTGCTCGTCGTCGGCGGCAACGTGACGGACGAAAACCCGGTCACCGAATACCTGCTGCGGGATGGCGCGCGACGGCGACAGACTAGTTTGCTCATGCTTTCGGCGCGGCCGTCCCGCCTGGATGCCGATGCCCGGGCGGTCGTTCGCGTTCCGCCGGGCGGTGAGGCAGCGTGTCTTGCCGCGGTGGTGGCCGGGCTGGTGGCGGCCGGTCAGACTTTGCCAGGAGACGTTTTGACTGGCATCGACGGGTCAGCAGCGAATACCAACGGTGATGGCCTGGACAGTCTGGTCGCAGCCCTGCTGGAAGGCCGGAACGTCGCCATGCTTGTCAGCGCCGATCTCCTCAGATCATCCGAAGCGCGCGTGACGCTGCAACAGCTCAGCAATCTGTTGCAGGTTCTCCGCGTGCTCGGCAAGGGCCCGGCAATGCAGTTTCTCTTCGACCGGGCCAATCAGATGGGCGCCTGGGACATGGGGGTTCTGCCGGCGGCATTGCCGGGATTGCGCTCGGTCGCTGACGACGTGGCACGCACAAACCTCGAACAGGCCTGGGGCGCCGAAATCCCGCCTGAACCGGGCGCGGATTTCGACGCCATGCTGGAGCTCTGTGACGAAGGGCGTATGGGCACGCTCTATATCGTCGGAAGCGATCCGCTGATGGCCTACCCCGACCGGGAATTCGCCAAGCGGGCGCTTGGCGCTGCCGATCTCCTGATTGTGCAGGACACGTTCCTCACGGATACGGTGGGTTTGGCTGAAGTCGTTCTGCCCGCGGCGGGTTACGGCGAGGAATCCGGCACGTTCACCAACAACGAGGGCCGGGTCCAGAAGGTCTGCAAGTTCCGCGAACCCGTCTTCGACGCGCGGAGCAATCTGGCGATCTTCGACTTCGTCGCGGCGCTCCACGGCCGGACGTTGCAGCCATCGACGCACGGCGAAATCCTCCGCGAGATTGCACGGCTGGTTCCGGCCTATCAGGGACTAGAATGCGACAGGCTTGGCGCCGACGGAGCATTCACGAAGGCAGCCCCGACACCACCGGCCGGCGAACTCTTCGCCCCTCCGCCGGCACCAAAGGCAGACGACCGGCTCATGCTGGTCACCGGCAACTCCCTGTTCCACAATGGATATCTTTCCGAACGATCGGAGATCCTGAATACGGTCGCGGATGACCCATATGTTGAGATGAGCGCGTGGGATGCCTCGCAGCTTGACCTTTCGGATCGCGATCAGGTAGTCGTGCGATCCGCCCGAGGCGAACTGACGGCGCAGCTCAAGGTCAACAAGCGTTTTCCCAGAGGCCTCGTGTTTGTTCCCGAAAACTACAGAGCTCTGCGTCTCAACAGCCTGATGCGTCGGGGCGAATATCCATGTCCGGTGGAGGTTCACAAGGCGCGCGTAACCTTCGAGCTCGCCATCGGCGCCAGACCAGGGGCGGAGTCTGAGGATCTGGACTGAGGCATTGCTGGGTTTCCCGGCAGCCTGCGCGAACCTTGCGTCTGTACCCCCGGGTCGGCGGCGTTAGTGATAACCGACCCCGGCGATGTAATCGTGTAGCGCCTGCTCGTTGCGCAGGAATTCGTCGAGCCGATGCTTGACCACGTCGCCGATGCTGACCACGCCGACAAGGGTGTCGTCGTCCATGACCAGCACGTGGCGTGTGCGCCGCTTGGTCATGATCGCCATCACCATGGGCAGCCCATCCTGTACCGAACAGGTCGCCAAGCTGCGGTTCATGATGTCGGCGACCCGCATCATGGGCGCCTCGGTTCCGTGTTCAGCCACCGCATTGCAACAGTCCCGCTCCGACAGCGTGCCTAAGTACTCCCCAGACCGGCGGCTGACGACCACGAAGCCGATGTTGTTTTCCCGAAACAGGCGCAGGACTTCCACCATCGTCTGACCTGGAGTGACCGAGATGATTTCAGGAGCCTTGGTCTGCAAGATTTCGACGACAAGCATCTGAGCCTCCTGTCTGCACGGCCCAGCTTGATGGCTGGCGCGCGTTCACGTTCGTCGGATATTTCGCCACCAGTTGTACCCCTGCAGCTCGCTCGCCTCGACCAGCACCTCCTGTTCGGTGTTCAGGCGCGCGGCGACCACGCTGCCGCCGGTCATTGCCTTGCCCGGTTTGTCGAGCAGATTGTCACGCCCGATCACTAGGTCATGCGAGGAAAAACTCGAAAACTCGTACTGTTGTCCAAGCGCGATCGCGTCCGCCGGGCAGGCGTCCTCGCATAGTCCGCAGAATAGGCACCGGGCCATGTCGATCTCGAATTTTGCTGGGCGACGGTTGCCCTTATCGTCCTCGTAGGGGACGACCTCGATGCAGTCGCAGGGGCAGATCCGTGCGCAGAGTTCGCAGGCGACGCACTTGATCTCGCCCTCTTCATCGCGCTTCAGGAAGTGATGCCCGCGGTAACGCGAATAGGGCAGCCATTTTTCCCTGTCCGGATACTGCATGGTCACGGATCTGGAGAACATGTAGCCGAAGGTCAGTGCCAGGGCGTCCGCCAGATCGGCGAAGAACGCCCAGCCGATCCATGTTCCACTCCTGTCTAGTGCGCGCGACATAACCGCCTCGCTACCGGGCCGCTGCGGCCCCTAAAGGAAAGCAACACCTGTTATAATTATGTTCGCCAGTGACAATGGAAGCAAGACTTTCCATCCGATCGCCATCAGTTGATCGTAGCGGTAGCGCGGGAAAGTGAAGCGGAACCACATGAATACATAGATGAAGACCGCGACCTTGATCAGGAACCAGAGGAGTGGCGGCAACGGGATCAGCACGCCGTTCCAGCCGCCGAAAAATAGGATCACGGCCAGGACCGACACCAGCAGCATGATGGCGTATTCACTGACCATGAAGAAGGCGAAGCGAATACCGCTGTATTCAGTATGGAATCCGGCCCCCAGATCACCTTCCGCTTCCGCCAGGTCGAAGGGAATGCGCTGCGCTTCGGCCAACCCGGCGACGAAGAACACGAAGAACCCGACCGGTTGGTAAATGATGTTCCAGACATCGGCCTGCGCCCGTACGATCTCGAGCAGGCTCATGGATTGCGCCAGCATGACCACGCCGATGACCGCGAACCCCATCGGGATCTCGTAACTGATCATCTGCGCGCAGGTCCTGAGACTACCCAGAACCGCATATTTGCTGTTTGCGGCCCAGCCGCCGAAGATGACGCCATAGACCTCGATCCCGATTACCGCGAGAACGAAAAGGAGCGCCACATTCATATTGGAGACGTAGAGCGTGATCTCGGCGCCGAGAACAGAGACGGTTTCTCCGAAGGGGATTGCGACGAACACTACGAAGGGCGGAGCGAGTGCCAGGATTGGGGCCAGTTTGAACAGGAAACGATCGGCCTCGGCTGGGATATGGTCCTCCTTGGTTAGGAGCTTGATCCCGTCAGCCACCGGCTGCAGCAGCCCGTGCCACCCCACGCGCATCGGTCCTATCCGCTGCTGGATGTGCCCGGCCACCTTGCGTTCCAGCCAGGTCAACGGCAGGGGCAGCAGCAGTAGGATCGCAATCAGCAATGCGACCTTGAGGACGATCAGGCCAAGGGCGACGGCAAGTTCCATGATCCGCGGCTACTTGTTTAACAGTTAAACCCGCGACCGGACTTCAGCTCCGGCTGTACACTGAACACCTGTGCAGTTCTCAGGCTGCGCAGGAGCGCTCTTTGCCAACGACGGCGTGCTTTGTGCAAGGATATCACAATCTCACCATTGCTGGCTATGGCACCGTGCGCCCGCCCGGCTGATTTAAATCTTCTCATGATGCGTTCGCGTCGGCGGGTCGGTTGATGAGAATTCTCTGCTCGACTGTTCAGACCCCGATGCTCCACGCTGGGCATCACGGCCCTTTTCGCGAGGGTATAGCTGGCCAGCTTGTCTGTGATTAGCACGCGCGGTGCGGTGCCCTGCTTCTTGAGAGGCTTCCGCAACAGGCGTTTAGCGGCCTTTGCATTGCGGCGGCTCCGGACCGGAATGTCGAGCACGATCCCGTGCTGATCCAAGGCTTGCCACAACCAATGCTTATGGCCGGCAATGCTGATGACGACCTCATCCAAGTGCGACTTGTCTCCGGCAGCCGGAATACGCCGACGGACCTGGTTCGCGAAGCCCTGACCGAACCTCAGTGCTCACTGCCGTATGGTCTCACGGCTGACCAGAATGCCTCGGGTCGCCAGCATTTCCTCAACCATGCGCAAGCTACGTGGAAACCGAAAGTACAACCACACAGCATGGCTGATCACTTCAGCCGGGTAGCGGTGGCGAGCATAACGGGGGTGACGGGTCTTTTTCATCCATCACATATGTCAGGATCCTATCACCTCCGGGTTAAATTGAAGGTGCCCTTCTACCTACCGGATGCACCACTTAGTTGCCCTCCATACGGAACCGACCCTTTTATAGAACTTCCAGAGCATTGCTGGGCTCGGACTTTTTCCTCGGCTATGAGGTACAATGCCTCTGTTGCCGAAACACGAGGAACCTCGCCATGACGCCGCATGAGCTTGAGGCCACTCTTCACGACCTACCCGCCGGTCAAGCCGTGCATGTGCCTTATGACCTCTTCAGCGAGCTATTTCCGCCAGGTGAACCCGACAGCGAGGCTCGGCAAGAGCGCTTCAGCTTGCCATGGCCAATGACTGCTTTATCGAGAACCGCACACAGAGGCAGGAGATCCTATTCGTCAAGAAGCAGAGCGGATTGCGCATCTATGGGCGCTAACCCAGATTGTTTGGAAGCATGAAATGCTTGCGAACCATGTCTTGATCTAGCCACAGTCAAGCTGCACCACTCGAGCAACTCCAACAACACAAGGGTGCGGAATGGAGAGAAGGGATCTGATCACTATCTATGGGCGAATGGGCCTCATCATTGCGGCATTCGTCTTAATCGCCGGGATCATCGCAGCACCCATTCTTCCGAAAACCGGAACACCTACGGCGATTGCTTCCAAGCCGTACCAAAGGCCAAACCTGCTTCTGCCCATTACGTCGGAAAGCTTCCATAAAGACTAGGATCAGGGCTCATTCATCCAGTGAAGGGGCACGACCGCTTCAAGTCCTTAATCGGCCTTCATTCGGAGAGAGCACGAGGTTCCATGGGCAGGGCGCCAGGGATCTTCTCTGGAAGACGGCAATCAAACCCGATCAGCGCAGCGGCCGCGCAAAGCGAAGCAAAAAATTGCGGACGCCTTTGTCCCACGCTTCCTTAGGCTCTCCTACATCGGATTGGGTGTGTCAGCCATCGGGCAGCCATATCTTCAAGGATGATCAATCACTCACTCACAAGTCCGAATATTCAGAGGATCCGACATGCCCGACCTCCATGTCCTGACATCCGACCAGAAGCCGAGGGACAAGGACAACAACATTGTCCTGACGGAGGTGGTGCGGCCCGGGCGCGGGATGGAGTATACCGTGACGGTACTCATCGATGGGACGGCCATCGCTGTGAGTGGACCATTCCTCACTTTGGATGAAGCGGTCGACCAAGCCAGTAGCCAAGCTAGGCATTATGAGCTTGATCCGATCTATTTCAGACGAGAGCAGGACTAAGGGGAGGGGCCGGTTCCCTCCACCCAGGCCTTGCAGCCTGCCGCGCGGTCTGCTCGCCCGCGAAACCACGCTTGGTGGGCTGCCCGAAGCCGCAGACGTGGCACTGAACAGCCGCAGCGAAGCACCCATCATTCGTGGCGAAGCTCAGGACCGATGCTGCATCGCAGTAACACCGTGGACACAATCTCTGATCCTGGTTCGCCCTTTCCCGCCGATTGCAGCTGGTTGAGCGGCGTTAACGCAAATAGCGCTGTGTTCGAGCCGGGAAGGCCGCAACAACCTTGGGCGGCGCAAAATGACAAGGGATCCGGGGTACAAACAAGGTGGCCCTGACATCACTCCCGGCCAGCCGCGTTTAACGACCTCATACCCCCTCACAAGGAAGGGAGCTTGAGGAAGTGTGTTGGTTGGTTTCGAACGGCGCCCGGTGGGACGAGGTTCGTGTCAGATCGAACTGCGCCCGCCGCCACCATCCACCCTCTCGCAGATTTCAGCCTGCCGATCGACGGCCGCACGAACCCTGATGCCCCTGGTTCCGGACGCGGCTTTCGGAACCAACATAGATTACGCCCGTTCGACCGGCATGATCCCGAATGAGCCTCTGCTGTACATGACGACCGCCGGGTTAGAGGAGGCGGCGTGTCCTGCTATCATCCCAATGTGGTGCTGGAGGCACAATCCGACGCAGTGCGGGTTCTCCCCACGGATGGAGATAGGCCCGGCTCAGGGGCCGCATAGCGCTCGCCATGCAGGTCCCCGCCCACCGAGAGGCGCGAGGCCCACGAAGCGAGATCGTATCGGGGGCGCAGCATGAGGAACTCATGAAAATCAGTGAAGTCATGACACGCGATGTGCGGCTGATCGAGCCGACCCAGACCATCCGGGATGCGGCTCGGCTGATGGCCGAGCTGGATGCCGGAATCATGCCGGTGCGCGAAGGCGACCGCTTGGTCGGCATGATCACCGACCGTGATATCGCTATCCGGGCCGTCGCCCAGGGCCGAGGCCCTGACACCCCGATCCGTGAGGCGATGACGGACGAGGTCCTGTATTGCTTCGAGGACGATGACACTGCCAAGGTGGAGCGTAACATGGCCGACATCAAGGTCCGCCGCCTGCCGGTGCTCAACCGTGACAAGCGCCTGGTTGGCATTGTGTCGCTGGGTGATCTGGCGATGAACGACAAGGCCGCGAAGGTTGGTACCGCGATGGCCGGCATCTCACAGCCGGGCGGCCTGCACAGCCAGACCGGCGGTTCCCGGCATTAGGCCTTTGGCCTAGCGAGATCCGGCACAGCCTGACGCCGGGAAGAACAGCACAACGATAAAGGAGAGCATGAGGTCGTGTGGGGCAGCGATGAAGCGCTTGAGGGCAGCCCCATTGGCGGGCATGGAGACGTGTTGAAATGGCGAGCCCTTGAAACAGACCCCTGACTGAGTGCCCCAGCACACTTCCCCATGCTCTCTCTCGCGTCCGATTTACTCTTTTACTCTTGGGTTACGCGCCACGGGTAACAGCAGACGAGACTGCAGCAGTGCACCCCAGTGCCGACCCACGGCGAACTCCTGGAACATGCGCCCGTCGTGGCCGCTTCGAGGCTCCCTCGTTACGGGCATAAATATCCCCGCGCGCCATCGGACATGCACTTGGTGCCGTTCGGCAGTGTCACACCGCCCGTTCCGTCGGGCGCGACGTAGGCCCCGTTCGGCAGCCGGAAGCCGCCCGATCCGTCTCCCGCCGCCGTTGTGCCGTCAGGCAGGACGTAGCCGCCGGCCCCGGTGTAGACGATATGTTTCGCATTGGAGGGGGCGGTCGGCGGGGCCGGGACGGCAGCCGCGGCCCGGGTGTCGCCGACATTCACGGGCGGTAAGGGCTGTGTCTGCTGCTGTTCTCCCGACGAGATGCACGCGGCGAGAGCCAGGCCCATCAGCAGAGCGGGCGGCAGGCGCATCGGGTTCCTCCAATGGTGCGACCGAACGGCCAAACCTGACTACTGGCACCGCAGGATCGCCGCCATTGCTCTCATGGGTGAGGCCAGCTGGAGTCAGGCGAGCGATGCTTCCTCTCCGAGATGACTGGGCAACGACCGTCGGTGACGATCAGCCATGGTCACAGTCACGGGATTATACTCCGTTTGTGAGCCGCCTTGACATCGTTTCCGGCCCTGCGAGCGTTCTTGTTGAGTGGAGTGCGGTGCACGGTTCTTGGTAAGCCTCCGATGAGGATCGCCACGGTGACTTCAGCGCGCCTCGCGGCCTTCCTGACAGCCGGCGCGGCGCTGTTGCCCGACGGTGCCGAAGCCGCCCGGCTTCATTGCACCACGCTGTCGCATGTCAGGTCCAATGCCGAGGGGAGAATTGAGGAGGCCGATCCGGCCGATCCGTTTGCCATGACCTGGCAGAGCTTCGACTTCGACACCTCGACCCTGATCCTCACCAATGCGCTTCCCGATGACGCAACATACTCGCAGAAACTGCAGAAAGGCCTCCTCAGCACGAGCGAGTTCGTCGGCTTCTTCCGGATCGGCGCCTCGCCGATCGGGATGCTCCACGTCAGCCTGTCGAGCACGCCCATGACCTTCAGCCTCTACAGGATCCGGGATTTTCTGTCGGGTGTGTGCCGGTCGCTCGAAGAAGAACCAGAGTGATCCAGACGATCCGGCGAGCATCAGGTTCGTGGGACAGATGAGAAGAGGTCTGCGAGGCCCGCCAACGGTCGCCAAGGCTCATCTTGTGCTGGTGGATAAGAGATGATGGAGCATCGGGCATAGTCCCAAGAGTACCGGACGACTAGCCGCACCCCCAGATTCTTCATGCTCCAAGCACACGTTTGTGAAGCACCGAGGCGGGCGGAGCCGGAACAGAGCCTTTGGCATCTGCTTTTCGAAAGCGGACGTGCCCGGAGATTTCGCATGCGCAGCACCCCACTTTCTGCCGTTTTGCTCCTGATTTTGTCAGCCTCAGCCCTTGCTCAAGCGCAGACCATTAGTCCAGGCTCCGATCAAGCCATCGGCCAACGCTTCGAGGTCAAGGCGGATCAGCTCCCAAAACCCTTTGAGGGCCCGATCGTCCGCAATCCTCCCCTGATCCTGGACCGGGAGAATAAGATACCTGTCGTGCCAGAAGCCTTTGAGGTGTTGCTCTTTGCTGACAAACTCGACAATCCGCGTCAGGCCCTCGTGCTCCCCAACGGCGATCTGGCCGTTGTGAGCCAGGGGTCGGGCACCATTTTCATCCTGCGCGATGCCGACCAGGATGGACGCGCCGAATGGGTTGAGCGCTTCGCGGCCGGCTTCAATAAGCCCAATGGCATTGCCCATCGGCCCGGTGAGTTGCTGGTTGCCGACCAGGAGGGCATCTGGAGCTTGGCATATCAGGATGGGGCAGTCCGCAGCCAGGGAACGCAACCACGCCGCGCGGCTGATGTCCCGCCAGAGCAGCGCAAGCCTGATCCGGTCATGGATGGCCAGAAGCTCATCACCGCCCGTGGGGTCTTCGGGGTCGTGCAGGGGCACACCAACCGCGACCTCGAGATCGGGCCGGATGGCCGGCTTTATGTCGGCGTCGGCTCCACCGGCAACCTGGGCGTCGAGCCTGAGCCCAAGGCGACGATCCAGAGGTTCTCGGCGGAGGGCAGGGAGCAGACGACGATCGCATCGGGCGTGCGCAATCCCGTCGGGTTGGCGTTGCATCCGGAGACAGGCGAGCTCTGGGCGACCGTGCAGGAGCGCGACGGTTTCGGCGATCAGCTCGTGCCGGACTACCTGATCCGGGTGCAGGACGGCGGCTTTTACGGCTGGCCCTACGCCTACACGGGAACTCATCCTCAGCCCGGCTTTGCCGCCATGGCGCCAGACAAGGTCGCAGCCTCGATCACTCCCGATCTGTTGTTCGAGGGACATTCCGCCGCCATGGACTTCGTGTTCCTGACAGGCGAGCGCGTGTCCCCGGACTACCGGGGCGATGCGATCGTCGCGCTCAAGGGATCGTGGAACCGCTCCAAGCCCACCGGCTACAAGGTCGTGCGAGTGAAGTTCGAGCAGGGCCGTCCGGTCGGCTGGTACGACAACTTCATGACCGGCTTCTGGGTGGAGGGGGACGATCGCGCCCTGGTGTGGGGCCGGCCGGCCGATGTGGCCCTCGCGCCTGATGGCACCCTGTTCGTGGTGGATGATACGGGCGGAACGATCTGGCGCGTGACGCCGAAGGCGGATCAGACGGCGACCGGGTCGATCAAGCCCTCTTCCCAGCCGTGACGCGACCGAGGAGCAATTCGGCAGGACGAACGGCCTCGCCTCGGTTGGGCGGGAAGCCGTAACCTATGGTGTAGACGGTTCGTGATCTCAGCCGGATGCGATATTCTCATGAGCAGTTGTTTGGTGCATCGGCTGGTTCAGGGGCTGTGCGATGCCAAAGCTGACAGTAAGCTGGGATGAGAACGGGCCTGTTCTGCACACGGCTGAGGTGGAGAACCCCGTCTCGGATCGGCGCTGGAGCGCTCCGATCGGGCAACGAACCGACGACGAGAGACAAGAGTTGCTGTCAGCCGCGCAAGCCTTGGCACAACTGACCTCGGACATGGCTGCAGAGGGCACCTTCTTAAGCAATCCCCGTTAGCGCACGAAGCGAAATGGGAGGAGTGTGGCTACAGGGTGTTCGCAGGCGGAAGGCACTCTGACTTTTTGTCAGAGGGTTTTCCGTTCGAGTCCCAGCGCGCTCACCACCCTAAATCCTTAAGCAGCACTGAGGCGATGCCATGCAACTCTCATGGAGCGGTAGAGGTTGACGGAGCTGAAACCTGACAGGAGAGCGTCATGGCCCAAACCGTCTCGGACTTCATTTGGCAGCGTTTACAGGCCTGGGGCGTACGCCGGGTCTATGGCTACCCGGGCGACGGGATCGGCGGGCTGATCAGCGCTCTTGCAAGGCTGGACGGTGCCATCGATTTCGTTCAAGCTCGTCATGAGGAGATGGCAGGCCTGATGGCTTGCGGCCACGCGAAGTTCACAGGCGAAGTCGGCGTCTGTATCGCAACCTCCGGACCCGGTGGGATCCACCTCCTGAACGGCCTCTACGATGCGAAGCTTGATCACCAGCCGGTGCTGGCACTTGTCGGGCAGCAGGCCCGCACGGCGATCGGCTCTCATTACCAGCAGGATCTCGACCTGCAGTCGCTCTTCAAGGATGTGGCTGGCGCCTATGTGGAGACAGCATCAACATCGGCCCAGGTGCGGCATCTGATCGATCGCGCCTATCGCATCGCCAAAGGCGAGCGCCGGGTCACCTGCCTCATTCTCCCCAATGACCTTCAACTTGCCTCGATGGTGCAGCCCGCTCATGAGCATGCCATGACCCATTCAGGCGTGGGCATCGAGCTGTCGCCCGTCGTTCCCGATGCCGCGGCTTTGGCGCCGGCGGCGGAGGTGCTCAATGCCGGTGAGCGGGTGGCGATTCTGGTCGGGGCGGGCGCGCTCGCGGCAACGGACGAGGTCGTGGCCGTCGCGGAGCGGCTTGGGGCTGGGGTTGCCAAGGCACTGCTCGGCAAAGCGGCCGTTCCTGATGATGTGCCCTTCTGCACCGGATCGATCGGTCTTTTAGGAACGAAGGCCAGTTGGGATCTGATGCAGGATTGCGACACTCTTCTCATGGTGGGGTCGAGCTTCCCCTATACGGAATTCCTGCCGAAGAAGGGAAAAGCTCGCGGAGTCCAGATCGACAGGAATGCCGGAATGCTGGGATTAAGATACCCGATGGAGGTCAATCTCCTGGGTGACGCCGCCGCAACGCTGATTGCACTCCTTCCCATGCTGAACGAGAAGCAGGATCGGTCCTGGCGGGAGACGGTCGAGGCCAGCGTAGCCTCGTCGCAGGCAGAGATTCGTGGAATGGCTTTAGCCCCGGCTGATCCGATCAACCCGCAACGCGTTGCATGGGAGTTGTCGCAGCGCCTGCCGGACCGCTATAGTGACTGCGGACAGCGGCACTACAACAGTGTGGTATGCGCGCAATCTCCATTTCCGGCGTGGGATGATGGGCTCGGTTTCAGGCACCCTCGCGACCATGGGCTGCGCTGTACCGTACGCCATTGCAGCCAAGTTCTCTCATCCCGACCGTCCAGTGATCGCACTCGTCGGTGATGGTGCGATGCAGATGAACGGACTGACGGAACTCATCACGATCTCGAAGTACTGGACACGATGGGCTGATCCTCGCTTGGTGGTCATGGTGCTGAACAATCGCGACCTTGCTTATGTGGCATGGGAGGAACGCGTCCAGACCGGCGACCCAAAATGGGAGCCATCTCAGGCGCTTCCTGACGTGCCATATGCCGAGTTCGCACGATCAATCGGGCTTGGAGCGCTCAGGATCGAGAATCCGGAGCAAGTCGGCCCCGCATGGGAGGCGGCCCTTTCAGCCGATAGACCCTTCGTGCTCGACATGGTGACGGATCCCAACGTGCCGCCGCTACCGCCGCACATCACGTTGAAGCAGGCCCGCCATTTCATGGAGGCTCTTGCCAAAGGGGACCCGGAGAGCGGAAGCGTGATCCTCGATACGGCACGAAGCCTCGTCGGATCGATCCTGCCATCGAAGGAGTAAGGGACAATGGACCTTCAGCCCTTTGAGCCAGAAGCGTGTCGATGGAACCTGCCAAACGGTCGCTTCTTATCACTCTGGATGCGTCTTCTCGAGAGCAAAGGCCGATAGTGACTGACAATGTTCGCAATAGGCGTCGGGCCAATCCAAGAGAACACGGGACCGGAGACAAGTCCAATCGGAACGAGCCGGTTGTCGTAATAACCGGAGCATCCGCAGGGGTCGGTCGTGCAGTGGCCATTGCGTTCGGGCGGGAAGGCTGGCGGGTTGCTCTGATCGCCCGTGGACATGAACGCCTTGCGAGTGCAGCCCACGAAGTCGAGCAGGCAGGCGGTCAAACGCTGGTTCTCGCCGCTGACGTGGCGGATGCAGGCGCAATCGACGAGGCAGCGGCTCAAGTGGTCTCCGCCTGGGGACATATCGACATCTGGATCAACAATGCCATGGCGTCGGTCTTCGGTCCTGCGACAGCTCTCAGCTCCGACGAGATCCGCCGGGTAACGGAGGTCACATATCTAGGACAGGTCCATGGTACCCTGGCGGCCCTCCATCACATGCGCAAGAGGAATTCAGGCACGATCGTTCAGATTGGGTCGGCACTCAGTTATCGCTCGATCCCGTTGCAGTCGGCCTATTGCGCAGCGAAATTCGCCGTGCGGGGCTTTACGGATTCCCTCCGGAGTGAGTTGCGGCACGACGGCAGTGGGGTTCGCCTCACGATGGTGCAGCTTCCCGCCGTCAATACCCCGCAGTTCGAATGGGCACGCAGTCACTTGCCACGGGGGCTGCAGCCTGTGCCACCGATCCACGAACCGGAATCCGTGGCTGAGGCGATCATGCGGGCCGCATTGGAGGCCCCGCGCGAGATGTGGATCGGCAGCCCCACGATCCAGGCAATTCTGGGAACCATGGTGGCCCCCGGTCTCCTCGACCGCTTGATGGCACGCCGAGCCTGGGAAGGGCAGATGGCGGACGAGCCAGCAACGCCTCGCGACGATAACCTGTTCGATGTGCCTCCCGGCGATCCTGGAGCGCGTGGACGCTTCGGCTCGCGCTCCCGTCAGCAGGTGCTTTCGGTCTCAGGCACAACAGCGCGCGGCATCCTCGCGGCTGTTGCACTTGGCGGCATTGCAGGTGCCATCACGGCTGCGTGGTATTGGGGCAAGAGAACGCCTCCGACACGCTTGCGTCGTCTGCCGGAGCGGGAGCACGCTGCTCGCATGATCGGCTAGGTGGGTTAAAGATGCTTGATCTCTGGTACAAGAACGCCGTCATCTACTGCGTCGATGTCGAAACCTTCATGGATTCGAATGGAGATGGTATCGGCGACTTCGGCGGTCTTGCAGATCGGCTCGATCATGTCGAGGCTCTCGGGGCCACCTGCATCTGGCTTCTGCCGTTCTATCCGACCCCGAATCGGGACAATGGCTACGACGTCACAGACTTCTACGCCGTCGATCCGCGGCTCGGGACCCTTGGCGACTTTGTCGCCTTCACGCATGCAGCCCACGACAGAGGTCTGCGGGTCATCATCGATCTTGTGGCGAACCATACCTCCATCGATCATCCTTGGTTTCAGGAGGCGCGGCGAGATCCGAACTCGCGCTATCGCGAGTGGTACGTCTGGTCGAAGGAGAAGCCTGAGAACATCCACGAGGGCGTTGTCTTTCCCGGCGTGCAGGACACGACTTGGACCTACGATGAGGTTGCGCAGGCTTGGTATATGCACCGCTTCTATAAGCACCAAGCCGACCTCAACATCGCGAACCCGGAGGTGCGTGAGGAACTCGAGAAGGTGATGGGCTTCTGGCTACAGCTCGGTGTATCCGGGTTCCGGCTCGATGCGGTTCCCTTCCTGATCGAGTACCGTGGTCTCCCAGCCGGGGAGCAGCCGAAAGATGACCCTCACCAGTATCTCAATGAACTGCGGGGTTTCGTGTCGTGGCGCCGCGCCGAGGGTATGCTGCTGGCTGAGGCCAACATTACTATGGATCAAGTGGACGAGTATTTCGGTCCATCGAGCGATCGGCTCCACATGATCTTCCACTTCATGTTAAACCAGCACCTGTTTCTGGGGCTGACCCGCAAAGATGCCGAGCCGATCCGTCGTGTCATGGCACAGACCCCTGCGATTCCTCCGAAGAGCCAATGGGCGAGCTTCCTGCGCAATCATGATGAAATTGATCTCGGGCGGCTGTCGGATGCAGAGCGCAGCGAGGTTTTCGCGGCCTTCGGCCCGGCTCCTGAGATGCAGGCCTATGAGCGCGGCATTCGGCGACGTCTGGCGCCCATGCTCCGCGGCGACGGGCAGCGGCTCAAACAGGCATTCAGCCTCATGTTCGCCCTGCCGGGAACGCCTGTGCTCTGGTACGGCGACGAGATCGGCATGGGAGATGACCTCTCCCTGCCAGAGCGCAACTCGATTAGAACCCCGATGCAATGGGCCGACGAGCCCAATGCAGGATTCTCGACAGCACCGGCCAAGCAACTCGTGCGGCCTGTTATCTCGGATGGAGCCTTCGCCTACCGTTGCATAAACGTTGCGGCTCAACACGATCTCGATGGCTCGCTCATGAGCACGTTGCAGCGGCTCATCCGCACGCGGCGCGCGTGCCCCGAGATCGGCTGGGGCAAGTGCCAGGTCCTTGAAACAGTGGAAACGAGTGTTCTTGCCCTAAGATACGATTGGCAGGGAGAGACCGTCCTGACCGTCCATAATCTCTCCGATCGTGCGCTTGAAGTACGAGCCTCGCTCGACGATGTCAGCCGATTGCGGCCTCTCTTCTGCGACCAGGATGATCGGACTATGCGCGACGCTTCCGAGGCGATTCCCCTGAGTGCCTATGGCTACCGTTGGTTTCGTGCGCAGGGTGAGCGGCGGTAGATTCTGGGTAACAGCCCTTTCTCCTGAAGGCTACCCGGAGAGCTCGTTCTTCTCGAGTGAAATGATGAGCCCCTCGTCAGGCCTCAGATTGACCTGTGTTCCCATCATGTCTTCACTCCTACCTTGCAAGGTCGACAGCAATACCCGTCCGCGTGCCCCGTCCGGCAACGAAAGAGTATGCGACTGGGAGTCCAGGTTTAGCGCCACTAAAAAGCGCTCCATCCCATGCTGCCGCTCATAGGCTAGGACATCCCCTTCTGCCATAACCGGTGTGTAGCGACCAATGCTCAAGGCCAAGTGCTTCCGCCGCAGCTCGATTAGACGTCGGTAGAGCATCAGGATGGAGGTAGGATCATTCTGCAGTCCCTCCACATTACGGGATGCGAAGGTCGAATCCAGTGGAAGCCAGGGCCTGCCGCTTGTAAAGCCCCCTTTGGCTGAGCCATCCCAGTGCATGGGCGTCCGTTCCGGATCGCGCCCCAGTCCCAGCCCTGGCTCATTCTTCTCCCAAGGATCCTGGACTGCCTCAGGTGGGATCTCCACTTTGCCTATCCCGATCTCGTCGCCGTAGTACATGGTCGGCGTGCCTCTGAGAGTCAGAAGCAGCATGGCAGCCACCCGCGCCTGCTGCGACCCGACACGGGCGCCGATCCGCGGCTGATCATGATTGCCGAGCACCCAATTCGGCCAGCCACCCTCAGGGAGAACGGCTTCGTACTCATCGACGAGGGCCGCGATCTCTCGCGCATTCCATGCCGTATGAATGAGCTGGAAATTGAAAGGCAGGTGAGCACCGGCAAGATCCTGGCCGTAATAGCTGACGAGGCGTTCCAGTGGCAGGTAGATCTCCCCAATGAGCACCCGCTCCGGATACTCCTCCAGCACGCGGCGCATATCACTTACAACTTCGTGCACTTCCGGCTGGTCGGCTGAATAGACTTGGAGAAAGCGATTGATCTCCGCCTGGGTCGGCTGATAGGCGAGGTTCGGTGGATTGTCCCGGAAATGCTCATCCTTGATCAGGTGCCAGATCACATCGACTCGAAAACCGTCGACACCGCGATTGAGCCAGAAGCGCAGAGCATCGTACATGGCTGTACGCACTTCAGGATTGCGCCAGTTGAGGTCCGGCTGCTCCTTCAGGAAGGCATGGTAGTAGTATTGTCCTGTTGCCTCATCCCACTCCCATGCCGATCCGCCGAAATTGCTGATCCAGTTGTTCGGCGGGCTACCATCCGGCGCGGGATCACGCCAGATGTACCAGTCGCGCTTCGGAGTGTTCCTTGACGAGCGGCTCTCCTGAAACCAGGGATGTCGATCCGAAGTATGATTGGGTACAAAATCGAGGATGACCTTAAGCCCTTTGGCGTGTGCCTCCTCAACAAGGTGATCGAAATCGTCCAGTGTGCCGAAGATCGGATCGATGCCGCAGTAATCGGCCACATCATAGCCGAAGTCGGCCATGGGTGAGCTGTAGATCGGCGAGATCCAGATTGCGTCGACGCCAAGCCAGGTGAAATAGTCAAGGCGCTGGCGAATGCCCTTCAGATCACCGATGCCGTCGCCGTTGCTGTCCTGAAACGAGCGAGGATAGATTTGATAGACGATGCCACGCTTCCACCATGTCGTCTCAGGCATAAGGTTCGCTCCACTGCTGGAAAGGCTCGGCTGGAGGGGCAAATTCGGCGGGCGGCGACCAGTTCCTGCAGCACGAATGAGACCCGCATCATGATTCTGCTGGAGTCACTCCAGCGAGCTTGGTGTTCCACCGTGGAGGTGTTGAGCACCACTTACGGGAGGGGTCTATTGGAGAATATGTCACAATTGGGATGAATCTCGCAAAGAGCGCATCCTCAGATGCGGATAAGATTGAGACCTGTTTCCGCGTCCTTGCATCGTTGAAGGTGGATCGGCGCCTCGGTAATGATAACCTCAAGCGTCGGGCCGACATGTCCTCTCGCTAAATGACCAGCAACCGCGCTGCCATCGTGTCTGCCCAAAACCAGATGGATGTGGAGTGCGGGCTTGCCTGCTTCGTCAAGTCCGATGTCACCGTTAAGGGACGCGACCTCGACCTGCTCATTGACAGGAATCTCCAAGTAGGTCTTGGTCTCCCATTCAAAATAGGAAACCACCGCATCACTGAGAGCGCCAATTGCCGTGATCTGGGCCGCGGAAAGTCTTTGCTCGCTTGCCAAGCTCTTGAGACTGGCCATGATTTCATCGCCAGTCTCCAGGACAGCAACAAAGGTCCGCTGGTCATCGCTCTCATGGATCAGCTTGTACTTCATCTGATACTACCCTCTGGCCAAAGTCAGAAGTTCGGCCCAACTCCTCTCAGCAGCATCAACGGGCTGAGTTGCTCTGCAGTTCCAGGTCCGGACGCGGGAGCGCTTGGCCTTGAACAGCCAGCATGAGCATTGCTGGAAGTCATCAGACAGGTCAACCTGCGAGCCCCAGCTACCGCGTCTCCAATCAGGCGGCGAGTTCTCAAGTTCCAATCGGTTCTCGCCTCGACGAACACACCTCTGTAATGCTCGACGAAGATAAAGCCACAACGGAGCGGTTTAGTCCTGTTTTCCAAAGTGTCCCCGATTGGGTGATGTTGCATGTGCAGGGCGATGGCACAGGAACTGATGTCGTCGGCAGGTCGATAGGTGTATGCCTGTCCTGGAGCTGGTCCGCATTGAAGCATTGGAGTTCGGGGCTGCATCGGTTCAGGCGAGCGCGCTCGATATTCATACGAAGTGACACGGTCGGCTATCAGTGGGTATTCCGAAACATCGATTATGGACACATGCAGAAGGAACTTTCAGTAACCAGAAGGATCACGGGTAATTGCGATCCAGAGCGAAGGCGTTGAACCATGCTCGTCGAACCCCAGCAATCTGTGCCGTCAGAATGCGCGAAGCCATGTAGCTGAAGGTGATGCAGTTGCCGCCATAGCCATAAGCGGCGAGCACGCAGGTGGCCCCAGGCACCGGGCCAATCAGCGGGAGACCATCGCGCGTTTCACCGAACTCAGCCGACCAAGCGTGCGCGACCTCATATCGGGCAGACGGCCAGAGCTCTCTCATCTTGGACGTAATTCGCTGAACCTTGCGCTCCGTCAGTGCCCCACGTTCGCTGGCATGGCTCGAGACCTGATCCTCGCCGCCGAGCACGATGCGCCCATCTTCGGTCGTCCGGGCATAGAGATAAGGATGCGTGGCCTCCCAGATCAGGGTGCGTTCATGCCAGAGGGCACTGGGCTGTTGCGGGATGGTAGCCATGCACCAGCTCGACACCGTGCGATGGAAATCCGTGTTAACGAATCCCGGCATCTCGTAGCCGGTGGCGAGTACGAGACGGCTGGCTTCCACAATTCTGCCGCCGACCATTGTCACCGCGGCTCTGCCGGCGCTCCAATCATAGTTTACGACTTCATCCTCGACCAGCACCGCTCCTCGTTGAAGGGCCGCTTGGAGCAGACCTAGCGACAGGCATTAGGGATCGGCCTCTGCGGCTCCCGGTGAGGCGAGAGCCCCGACCCGATCCATTTTGAAGCGGGCGAGGAGGGCCTCGCGGTTGAGTAACTCGCCCGGAATGCCAATGCGATGGCGTAGGTCATGCTCGTGCGCGAGCTGCATCAGGCTCGTCTCTCCACTTCCCAGGTACAGGCTCGATCGCCGCAGCAGATCGCAACCGATGCCGAGGGCCGCAACATCTTGGCACAAGTCGGTGGCCGCGGCATAGGAGCGGCGATAGACATCGGAGGCTTTCTCAAAACCGAAGAGGTCTGCCAACTCGGTCGGCGAGCCATCGATATCCCACTGCAGCATGGCGGTGCTGGCCGCCGTGCTGCCGCGGCCCGGCATCAGATGATCAATCAGGATGACAGAGTGTCCCTGGCGCGTGAGCGCCTCCGCGACGAAGGACCCGGTGATGCCGGCCCCGACGACAACCACGTCGCACCGCGTGTCAGCGAGAAGAGGTGTCCGTGGCAGAGAAGTCCGATCGGCCTGCCAGGGCGGCAATCCCGACCGGAGTTGCCGCTGATCACCGGCGGCGTCGCTCTTGCCATTCCTTCCGTTCACGCCTCGGCCATGCCTGGATATGGATTGGCTTTCAGAAGCGTGGCCAAGTGGGCAGCGTTGACGGCCAGCATCTTCGTCGTCGCCACGGTCTTGTCATACGGGGCCTTGAGATCTTGGTAGTCTGTTGACCCCATGGCCTCGCCGACCCAATAGGTTCCAGCCCCGACCGGGATCGAAAATCCGACGTCGTTCAGGGCCTGATACAACTCGGCATGGCAATGATGAGCACCGTCCTCATTGCCGACCACGGCCGCCACGGCAACTTTCCCGAAGGCCGGCATGCGGCCCTTGTCGTCGGTTTCCTCCAGGACGGCATCCATGCGCTCGAGCACCCGCTTGACCATGCTGGAGGGCTGCCCCAGCCAGATCGGGGTTCCGAGGATCAGGATATCGGCACTGAGAATCTGCTGGCGGAGAGCCGGCCACGCATCGCCGTCAACCTCGTCAGAGGTCACCCCGGGTTTGATATCGAGGTTCGCGACCCTCACGACCCGAGACACCATGCGGCTGGAGCTCAGCCAGCACTTCCTGAAGCAGCTTGTCCGTCGATGAGGCTGCGTCTCCGCGTTTCAGAGTACAGTTCAGGGCCAGGGCGCTCAGAGCCATCAGGGTCTCCGCGGGAATACAATGAACCTCGGTAACGATACAAACCGTAGCCGTGTTCCTGCTCAAGCTTCCGACTTCATCCACGCCGTTGAGGCAGCCCCAGGTGCGAGACTGACACCTTGGTCCGCTGTGGACGCCATTTGAACGGGTCACCGACTTGAACGTTGACCGGCGAAGCTTGTGTTTAAACGCGAACAGCCGTGACCCTCATGATCCCCGAACCATTGCTTGACCGCGAATTGCAGAAGTTTGTCGAGAAATCAGGTTTTAGCCGGGATGGCGCGGTCATCACCGATCTCGATGGCACAGCTGTGCACGAGTTCGAGGGGCGCATCGTTATTCCTGACGCGGTCTCACATGGCTTGAAGCATCTGCGGGACCTCGGCCGCCCCGTCATCCTGAATTCTCTGCGCTTTCCGCTCAACGTCATCCGCACCTTCGGCCGCGAATGGTATGCCATCACCAATGCCCCGCTGCCACTGATCTCCCTTAATGGCAGTCTCATAGGCTATCTCCATGAGACCGCAGAAGGCGAGATTGCTTTCGATGAGATCAAGGCTTTCCCGCTGGAGGCCTCCGAAATCGATGAGGTTCTGACTGGCATCCAGGGGCTGGTCAATGACGGCATCACCGACCTGATCGTGTTCTATTACCCCCGCGACTGGACGCAAGGTGAATTGATCTGGACCCCATTGCCAGAACGGGTTGCGGAGGTTCAAGCCAAATATCGCAGCGCCGCGAGGGTTGTTTCGACGTCTGTCGCCGAGCTGAGCAAGACCCTCCACGCGCAGGACATCTGCATGATGCTCCTCCTGATCAACGCCGAGGAAGATCGCCTCATGGCGTACCAGCATACCAAACGCTCGAACTTCGTCACACACAAAGGGGTTGACAAGCTCTCCGGCACGCAGGCCCTTGCCAAGCTGCTTAGAATCGATCTCGCCCACGCGGTCGGGGCTGGCGACACGCCCATGGACAGCTTCCTGAAGGGGGTCGGCCTCGCGGTTCAGGTCGGCGATCTCGCTTTGGAATACAAGGGGCTGCTGGGGACGGTGAGGGTCAAAGACTCACTGGAGCTTGGCGCTGTGCTGTTCCGGCTCGCCGAGCTGCAACGAGGAGAGCATCATTGACCGACGTCATGCCGGAGCCGCCGAGCGTCGATGACCGCCAAGCCCGGACCATGGCGCGGGCGATCATCACCCATCATTTTGGGTCCAAGCCCAAGCGCATCAGCTCAAAGGGCGGAGGCCTCAGCAACTTCGTCTTCGAAGCTAACCACACAGATGGCGACTTCATCGTCCGCATGAACCCACAGCCCGCCAAGATCAAGGAGTACCTGAAAGAGCAGTGGGCGATAGCCCGCGCCCAGGAAGTCGGCGTACCGGTGCCCGAGGTGCTTGAGGTCGGGGCCGATGTTGTGCCAATCCCTTATATGGTCTCGCGCAAGGTTGCAGGCAGTGAGGCAACACATCACCCTGAACGGATGGCGATCCTGCGCGAGATGGGCCGACTGATGGCGCTGATCCATACCATTCCGACCAGTGGCTTTGGCCACACCTTCGACTGGTCGAGCAATCAGCTCTCGCGCAAGGAGACCTGGGCCGAGTATCTCAAGCGCGAACTGAACGTCGAACAACGGCTCAAGGTACTCGAGGCCAACAAGATGCTGTCGAAGCCCCAGCTCAAGACCCTGCGTGCGGCCTTGCGTGGGATCGAGAGTTTGGATGCCGATCCTGTTCTCAACCACGGCGACATGCGGCTCAAGAACGTCATGGTCGATGAAGCAGGTAAGATCACAGCGGTGATCGACTGGGAGTTTTGTTCCTCCAACATTGCGCCGTATTGGGATCTGGCTTTGTCCCTGCACGATCTCTCGGTCGATGCCAAGCAGGCCTTCCTGAGCGGATATGGGTCGAGCGAGGTCGAGATCCGCAAGATGGCACCGATCCTTAAGGCGATCAATGTCATCAACTATGCCCCGTTTGTCGAGCGGGCCGCCGATGAGAAGGACGAACGGCGCTTGGACCAGTACCGGACCCGCTTCAGCGGTGCTCTTGACCTGTATTCGCTGTGAGTAGGGAGGTTGCGAGGGCAGGCAGTGCCGGAAGCACCGTTGCAGTAACTTAGACAAGACACTATGAACCCCGTCGAACGGGCTGCTCAGGCAGCAAGGCCGAGGAGCTGATTGACGAGACGGATTTCGCCTGTCGCTCGACGTTCCCGCGGGATGCAATGACCGCGGCGGATCATGCGCATGATTTCAAAACCCGTCAGGGTCGCGGGGGCAGTCTTCATTCGCTGGAAGCGGCGGGTCGGCCGGATCACGCGCTTGAGCGCGCCATGATTCGCCTCGATGATGTTGTTTAAGTTCTTCGACGTCCGACGCTCGACATCTTTTGACAGCAATCCTTCATTCTGCAAGCGCCGGATTGCCTTCGGATAGGAAGCCAGTTTGTCGGTCGCGATGGATGAGGGAGGATAATCGCTCACCGCCCTTAGAGCTTTGCGTAAGAAGCGAGAAGTCGCTCCCGGATCACGCCGATCGGATAACATGGAGGCAATCAGCCGACTGTGCTTGTCGACCGCTCGAAATAAGTACCGCCAGCGTCCGCCAACTCGTACATAGGTCTCATCCACTCGCCATGAGCCTGAACGATGTCCCTGGTATGGTCGCATCCGCTTCTCAATCTCTGGGGCATAGCGTTGGACCCAACGAAGGAGCGTGCTTGGATTGACGCTGACATCGCGCTCGGACAGCATTTCAGCCAGATCGCGATAGCTGATCCCGTACTTGCAGTACCAGCGCATGCGCAGCAGGATGATCGCGGCCGGAAAGCGGCGCCGCTTGAAGATCGACAACAGGATGGCTCCGCGATTAGCCATCCCTCGCTACACTCCCAAGGTTAATGCAACAGCTCACCATCCGCCTTGGAGCGGTGCTGTCTGGCGACGTGTTTGTAAACTGCCGGGAAACCCGAACTCGCCTCCGAGGCATGGGGGAACATTGTGGATATGGAGTCATCGGTGGTGCTCGAAGTGGCCCGCCGCTTCGATAAGGCAACCTATATCATCCGCACCGTCTCGGATGGGGCAGGGGATGACAGCCATCTCTCCTATACCGAGATGGTGGCCATCGCGCCTCGCAACTCGGCGCTGTGCGTTGAGGATCTGCTCAGGATCATGCCGTGCAGCCAAGCCCAGGCCGAGTTGGGGTCTAGCGTCAGCGCCTTCTCGACTGCGGTGAGCCCGAGGTCAAACTGGCCAACAAGGTTATACGCGGCACTCAGCACCGTTAATACCAGGGGATCATGGCTATCGAGGGATGCAGCCTCCTGAGCCAATCGCAACGCACTGGCCCTATCTGCCGCTGGATCAGGACTGCGCAGATAGGTCACCTGTTGCGCATAGCACCACGCGGCAAGCGCCTTCGGAAGCGCATAGGAAGGATCGAGCCCTATCGCCTGCTGGGCCAGTCGAAGTCCCTTTTCAGTTCTTTCGTGGTCGTGCGACCAGACAGCAGGCAGTGCCTGCATCACACAGTCATAGGCATCGAGGCTGTCGGGCCGCTTGCGCTTGGCCCACTCGATTTCGGAGAGGGTGATGGTCGGCTCAAGGGCTCCGACAATAGCCTCGGTCACCCGATCCTGAAGATCGAAGAGGTCCGTAACGTCCCCATCGTACCGCTCAGTCCAGATCTGGCTGCCAGTGGCGGCATCAATCAGTTGGGCAATGATGCGAAGCCGGTTTCCCGCCCTCCGGACGCTGCCCTCCAGCACATACCGCACGCCAAGTTCTTGGCTGACTTGGCGCACATCAACCACCTTGCCCTTGTAGGTGAAGGTCGAACTGTGGGCGATGACGAACAGCGACCGAAAGCGCGACAGAGCCGCAATAATTTCCTCAACGATTCCATCGGCCAAGTAGTCCTGTTCGGGGGCGCCGCTCATGTTTCTGAACGGAAGCACCGCAATGGAGGGCTTATCGGGCAGGGAGAGTGATTTGGCCTGCTCTTTTCCCGCTGGAATGGGCGAGGCCGCCTTCAGCGCGAATGCTCGTACCGGCTCTTCGATGTTCTTTATCTTCTGTGGCCCGAGGTCGGTAAAGGTGAGAGGCACGAGCTTGCGCACGGCTCCATAGGCAGCCTCCGAGAGGCAGACTCCACCCGGTTCCGCGATGCCCTCCAACCGCGCCGCGATGTTCACTCCGTCCCCCAGCAAGTCGCTGCCGCGCACCATCACGTCGCCGACATGAACCCCAATCCGGAACTGGAGGCGGCGCTCCGGAGTCGTGTCTTGGTATGCTTGGGAGAGGGCCTCCTGTACGGCCACGGCACATTGGACAGCATCCACGGCACTCGGGAACTCAGCCAAAACACTATCGCCAGCCGTGTTGGCGATCAGCCCACCATGCTCGGCAATCAGCCGATCCATGATCTCACGATGGGCAGTCAGGGTCCGGAGTGTTCCCGCCTCATCCTGGCTCATGAGGCGCGAATAGCCTGCCACGTCAGCCGCGAAGATGGCTGCGAGCCGCCGCTTGACCTTGTGCTCCTGTGGACCCATGAGTCCCTCGTGCCGTTCTAAGCTGGATTCTGCGGCTGATCGGGAACGTCGTCCATCTTTTAAGTAAGACAGGGGCCTCGACAGAGGACAACGAGACACTATCTCGCGTTCTCTCTGAAGAGAGGGCATAATGAGGGCGTAGGAGAGATACCATGACGAGGTTTTATGCCGCTCTCGTGCAAGTCGTTCTATCGTCCAGTTTCATACTGACTATAAACGGCGCAGCTCTAGCGGGAAAGATCATCGGCAACGGCTGACCGAATACCGGACGGCCCGCTTTTTAGCGGGCCGTCCGTAACTCCAAGAAGCGGCGCTACGCCGGCCGGCATGGTTAGCCGAACACAATCCCTTTCAGGTTCTTCAGAGCTTTATCGCATCGCTCGATGTGATCGCTGGCCCGCCACTGTATCTCAACGGTACTCTGGCAGGGATCATCGACTTCTTGCTTGCAGAATGGACAGATCATCAGACCGGCCTTCCTATAAGGGGGGATATGTTGGGCCAACCAAGGTGCAGGGGTGGAGTTCCCTATGCTCCTTCACCGCTTTGCACCTTCGATGAGGGTCAGTTTCGCATCATCGGCGGTGGTCTGGGGCAGCAAACTTAACCCAAGTGATCGTCAAGCTTGTCTGTTCAGGCTAGATTCGAGCCGGATGGCTAATGGCTTACAGATGACCCAGCAGGCTCATGGCAAGCCACTTGCCCTCGTCTTGGAGGACGAGGCCCTGATCGCGCTCGATCTCCAGGACGAGTTGCAGGACGCAGGCTATGAGGTGGCTGGCCCCTTTACCACCTGTGCCGCTGCCTTGGAATGGCTCCGGACCCAGACGCCCGACATCGCGATTCTGGACGCGGCTTTGAAGGATGGTCCCTGTCGCGAGATCGCTCTTGAACTCGCACGGCGCGAGGTGCCATTCCTGATCTACTCGGGCCTCAGCGAAAACTGCCAGCTTCTGGCGGACTTTCATCATGTGCCCTGGATTGAGAAGCCCGCTCCGCCTGCCGTGCTGGTCGAAGCCTGTCAGCAGCTTGCAGTCGGGCGTCCCTAAACTCTTCTGGGGAAGGGGTCGGATTGGCCTGAACTTGCGCTCATGTCGCCCGTTCTCATCACCGTGGTGGTGTGAGTAGCCTTCGTGTCGAACGAACAAATGTCTCTCCCGTGGAACGAGAGTGACCGGTTGGCTGCCCTGCGCAGTTACCGGGTTCTCGACACGCCGCCCGAGCCTGAGTTCGACGGTCTTGTTCACCTTGCCGCCCACACCTGTCGCGCTCCCGTCGCCCTGATCAGCCTCATTGATGAGCGCAGGCAGTGGTTCAAGGCTGAGGTAGGGCTTGGAGTGCGAGAGACACCGCTGGACTGCTCAATCTGTCTTACTGCCATGCTTCAGCCGGAAACAATGATCGTTCCGGACCTGAGCGAAGACCCCCGTTTTGCTGACAATCCGCTGGTCGCCAGCGAGCCACGCCTGCGGTTCTATGCAGGTGCTGGGCTGCGGACACCCGATGGGTATCCCTTGGGAGCACTGTGTGTCCTCGATCATCTGCCCCGTAACCTCACAGAAGATCAGACTGCCACCCTCGGGCTGCTGGCTCATCAGGTGATGTCACAACTGGACCTGCGTCGCGCCATCGCTGAACGAGACGAGAGGCTGGAGGTCAGTCGTAGGATCGAGCAACGGCAGTCGCTTCTCGTCAGAGAGCTTCATCATCGGGTGAAGAACACCCTGGCGACGGTTCAGGCACTGGTTGGAGCCACGGGTCGGTCCACCGGCAGCTTCGACGAGTTCTATCGCTCCTTTTCAAACCGCGTCACCTCCTTGGCGAAAACGCACAACCTGCTAACCGAGGACTATTGGCAGACGGCACCGCTGCGGGAAATCGCCCTTAACGAACTCAAGCCGTTTACCGAGAGCCGAGTGCCCCGTTTTATGTTGATTGGCCCACCGCTTGAGTTAGCGGCTGATCTGGCGGTCCCAGTCGGCATGGCACTTCACGAACTGACCACGAATGCCATCCAGTATGGGGCTCTGTCGGTTCCGACTGGATACATCCAGATCAGGTGGAACGTGGTCGAGACTGATGTGGGCAGAAGGCTCCATCTGGAATGGAGAGAGTTCGGTGGTCCACCCGTGAGTGAGCCGCAGCACCAGGGCTTTGGCTTGATGCTCCTTGAGCGGGTTCTGCCGATGCAGTGCAATGCCGAGGTGGAGGTTCACTACGACAGCGCGGGATTGCGGTTCCGGATGGACGCGCCGCTGGTCGAGCGACGGCTGGTGCCGGATTATTGAGGCTATGTCGGATGAGAGCGTGTGGCCATGATCAGCCTTTGGCTTTCCTCCGCACACCCGATGCCGCTTTCTTGGATGAGCGAGTCTTGGTCGAGGACCGAGACTTCGGTCGCGTCATCTCGTTCAACATCGCCTTCTGCTGACGGAGCATCTCGGCTGTCCAGAAGCCACGAGCCGCCCCAGCCCAGGTATTGGCTGCACTCAACCAGAGACTGAGCCACGGGTTCTTTGCCATGTTGAACTCGGCCTCCAACAACATTGTGGATGTCATCTCTGGGAATTGCTGAACCTGGGTGAGGCTTCGGAACCATCCGGCATTCCTCACTTCTCTCATTCACATGGGCCAGAGGAGCATTCGCGCTCCTCTGGGTTACCGCTGCACCGTGCGAGTTGACCTCATCTAAAGCTCAGATGGGCCAGTAGTACGGAGCTCGCCAGTAGTCGTGCAGTTCCCGTTCGCGCTCCCGATCTGACCAGTCGTAGTCATCACGATCCCGGTAGAAGGTCGGAGCCCCGCGTAGCTGCTCTTCGGTAATGTCCGTGCGGTAGCCGCCCAGGCCAGTGTCGTAGGTCAGCTTGCCCCACGGGATGGTGTGCTCGTCCTCGCCCATCCCGAGGAAGCCGCCGAACGACATCACCGCGTAGGCGACCTTGCCGCTGAGCTTCTCGATCATCAGGCGCTTGATCGAGCCAAGGTGGTCGCCTTGCGGACCATACACGGCGGTTCCCTCAACCCGATCACTCTCGATTAAGGGCTTGCCGGTCATCACTCCCGGTGCGTCGGTGCGAGTTGTCGTATCAGTTTGTGCCATCACTTCCTCCTTTGAAAAGTGTTCGAGTGACCTTGCTGCTTCCTGTGCGCTGGTGCGCACATCACCACCGATGGTGGGTGTCACCCTGCGAAGCATAGTCGCGTCTGGTTCGGGCATAATCCGGCACGCGCCTGTCCCGGTTTCGCTTCTTGCCATGGATCACCCAGGCCAGGGCATAGCCGATGGCTCCAGCGATGAAGAGCGAGAGCAGCGGGTTTCCCGTTGTGTACCGGGTCACAAGGCTTTGGCCCTCACGAACATAGCGCCGAGCTTGAGGGTAGCGCTCGCCTGCTTGCCGCACGTAGTGCTCGCCTCGGCTGTACACATTTCCGGCTGCTTCGGAGGCACTCCCGGCGATATCGTTGAGCGCTACCCGCACCTGATCCAGAACGTCCTCGTCTGAGCCTTGGTCCGCTCGGCTCTTCTGGTCATCCGCCGGTGAGGAACGAGCCTCCTGGTCAGGCTCCGGGCCTTTGGTGATGGTCACGGAAACCGGATCGCTCGTCGGGAAGGTTTCCTCAATGGCATGGTCGAGCCGTGCATCGAGGTTCTCCTGCGAGTTCTCGGGCAGCTTGTTGTCTGGGGGGCACTCCGCAGGCTTAGGCTCCGCGCTGTCAGGAGTGATTTGGCTGCTGATGCCAGATGCGTTCGCCATACGAGCCCTCCAGGACACTCAGAGCAGGTGTGTCGAAAACCTGCATCAGTTGTAACGCCAAGGCTGCGCGCGCCGTTCCGGGATACTATAGCCTACGTAAAGAGCTTGGGGGAAACCAAAGCATCCAAAGCATTAAGTGCGGCTTTGGCAGCCGGATGATCCCAATGACTGTAGACATGGTGGGTTCATCGTCATGGGTTCCCCAGGATCATCCAAGCCAAAGTCTCCCAGACCACAAGCTTTAGGCTCCGATGGTACGTTTGGTGATGTGTGCTTGGTACGCCGCTGCCGACTTCATGGTGAGCGCCCCAGCGTCGGTCAGCTTCACAATTTCGGCCTTGGCCCGCCATGCCGCCTGTGCAGTGTAGGACGGCTTCAGCGTGACTTGGACCCGGCTGGCAATGTGTCGCCGGTAGGCACCGGCCTGTCGTGGATTGATGGTCCTCCTGGCGACAAGCTGATCCAGTTGCTTGTAGGCCCGCTGGGCTTCTGCGGGTGTGTAGCTCTGCTTCTTTTCAAACAAAGGGCTGTCCTTCCAGATGTAGTTTGCTCCCCGGAGCAGTTTGCGTAGCTCGCTCTGCGAGGCGGTCACTTGAGATGCTGCGCGAGGTGCTTGTTCATCTCGAACATGCTGACCTTGTTCTTGCCTCCGAACACCGCCTGAAGCTTCTCGTCCGCCATGATCTCCCGCTTGTTCTGCGGGTTCTGGAGCTTGTGTGTCTTGATGTAGTCCCAGACTCGGCTCACCACCTCCGGGCGCGGTAAGGGGTCTGAGCCCACGATAGCCGCCAGTTCCGGCGAGGGCTGTAATGGCTTGAGGAAAGCGGAAGTCGGCTCCTGGGCTTCGCCTTGGGCGACCTTCTCCTGCCCCGGTTTGCCTACCTTCGAAGTGGACATGTGACCCTCCGCTCTGGAAATCAGGGACGGTTTCACATGGAAGCTGTGGCCTTCGGCTGCTGCAGCGCGGCTTGCATCACCCAATCCGGGCCGAAATCGTGCCGGTTCTCCATGTGCAACAACGCGGCAAGCTGGGTGCGAGCCCGGTTCACCCGGCTCTTGATCGTGCCTTCCGCGACACCGCAGAGAGCCGCCACATCCGCATAGGTCTCGCCGTGCTTGGCCACCAGGAGGAGCCTCGCGCTGCTCGGGCGGCAGACGCGACAGCGCCTGTTGAAGGTCGTCCAGCATCAGCTTGGATTCCTGTTCAGGATGAACCATCAGGCGTCTGGCATAACCGCTGTCCGGGTCTTCAACCTCGCGTCTGTGCTTACGATGCTCCGAGTAGAAGCTGTTGCGCAGAATGGTGAACAGCCACGCCTCCAGGTTGGTGCCGGGCTGGAAGTGATCCAGGTTTGCCCAAGCCCGCAGGACGGTACTCTGCACAAGATCATCACTCCGGACCGGATCGCGGGTCAGGGACAACGCGAAGGCTCGCAGGTGCGGCAGGAAGGCGGGAAGGCGGTCGCGCATGTATGTTGAGCGACGGCCCGCACGGACCTCGTCACCAAGACCGAGGTGCTGCGCATGGGAGAGGCGATGGATATGACGGAGCCGTGCCTGCCGTCGTTGGGCCGACCGGTTGCGACCTGTCGCTTGAGCCGCGAGATGGCGGTGTTGGCGAGCGGCTATGGTCATGGCCTCGCTCCACCTTGGTAGAAGCTTCACCATACACCTACGGTTGCCCGTCAGCCAGCCCATTCGGTTGCGAACCTGAAGTCTGCGGACGGCTTGACCCTCTGCGAGGCCACGCGCACCATCGGCCTGCAAGCCTCAGTTCCAGGAGGCTGTCATGGCTGAGCACGACGAGGACGTTGCTCTGATCCGCCACTGGTTCCGGAAGCTCTAACTCTGCATTCAGACGGTGGATTTCGTGGGCTCCCGCCCGCTCTTCGCCGATGACATCATCACCTTTGGCACCTTCGCAGCCTTCACTGTTGGGCGGGAGGCAACCGAGCACGAGCAGTGGCGTCACGTCTGGAGCCATATCGACCAGTTCCGGCGGCGGTTGGATGATCTGCGGACCCTGGGAACACCCCTCGACGCTGTCTCAGCCCCTGGCCGGACAATGATCGGAATCGTGGCCGGCTTCATCTCGGAATCCCTGGCCGAATGAACTCGGAATCTGCACCCTACGGAGTTTTATGGAGGTGCGTAGGCCTTGGGCTGGCGTTTTTTGCTTATGCATGGCCTTGTGTCATGCTTTGGTGGAAACGTTGGACACGTCACCAAATGTCGATGGGGCTCCAGTGTCATCTTCCGATTGGCACTGGGGCTTCCTCAGGAGGTGAGGATGCCTCTTTTACTTTACCCTCAGGTGCCGTTCAGAAACCGAGGACCTTGGCTCAGCCAATCTGCCTGACCTCGCTACAGCACACGATGTGGCCCTGAGGGTGGCCCGAGCCTTCGCGGAGACGATGCCTGACGAGGGCTTGAATCCAGCAGTATGCGTCGTTGAGATCTTCGACGAACGACACCTCTTAGTCCAGGTGGTTCCTGTTATTTGATGCTTCCAAGCGCCAGCGCCTAAGGTGCGCTATCAGTTACTGATCACACAGGTTTCCCACCCAAGGCGGTCACGAATCTCGGAACATTGCTCATCCAGGATTGTTTGTCTGTGCCGTCACGCTTCCTCCCAACTCGTGATGGTTCCCTCTGGTGAAGCCTTGAGCCCTGAGCGTGTCTTGGGGCTTTCTTTTGCCCATTGGTGGGAGTCCTCACTTTGGAGGAAGACCTCTCACGCGAAGCTCAAGACGGATAGCGCGCAACCGCCGCTTAAACTCATCTTCTCGCCGCTTGAACTCATCACGCAATTCGCTGAGTTTGGTCAGTTGGCGTTTATGCTCCCATAGCAATTCCGCATCGCTCAAACCTGTTATTGCGGAGAAGGATTTGCCCCCGCCCTGGATGAGCAAGCGAATCCGCCGAATGGTTGAAGGTCCAACCCCTGGGAGCTTCAACAGGTCAGCATCAGGGATGATTGCCATTTCAGAGATAGACGGGCGGTGACCACCATGGTCTGCCTCCTGAAAAGTGATCCTCCCTGAAGTATGGCTTCTGAGCCGAAGGAGGACTGAAGGTGGGCAAGAAGAGGCACTCGGCCGAAGAGATCGTCGCCAAGCTGCGGCAGGTGGACGTGCTGATAGCACAAGGCCGGACGGTGGCCGAAGCGATCCACTCGATTGGTGTAACAGAGGTTACGTACTACCGCTGGCGATCCGAGTATGGAGGGCTGAAATCCGACCAGGTCAAGCGGCTCAAGGAATTAGAGATGCAGAACGCTAGGCTGCGTCGGGCAGTCTCGGATCTTACCCTGGAGAAGCTGATCCTGAAAGAGGCCGCGTCGGGAAACTACTGAGCCCCGCCCGCTGTCACGCCTGCGTGGATCACGTGATCGCCACGTATGGCGTCTCGGAACGGCTGGCCTGCCGGGTTCTGGGCCAGCATCGTTCCACTCAGCGCAAAATCCCCAAACAGCCGGAGGATGAGGCGGCTTTGACGGCCGATATCATCGCCTTGGCGACCCGGCATGGCCGCTACGGCTACCGGCGGATCACAGCGCTGCTGCGAGACGCCGGCTGGCTGGTGAACAAGAAGCGCGTCGAGCGGATCTGGCGACGGGAGGGGCTGAAAGTGCCACAAAAGCAACCCAAGAAAGAGCGGCTCTGGCTCAACGATGACTCGTGCATCCGGCTACGGCCAGAGTATGCCAATCATGTCTGGTCGTATGACTTTGTCGAGGACCGCACCCATGATGGACGCAAGTTCCGCATGCTCAACATCATCGACGAGTTCACGCGCGAGTGTTTGGCCATCCGCGTGAACTGAATGCTCAAGGCCGTGGACGTGATCGACGTGCTCTCGGATCTGTTCATCCTGCGTGGCATCCCAGGTCACATTCGTTCCGACAACGGCCCGGAGTTCGTGGCCAAAGCTGTTCGCGAGTGGATTACGGCAGTCGGAGCGAGGACAGCTTACATCGAACCGGGCAGCCCGTGGGAGAACGGCTATTGCGAAAGCTTCAACTCGAAGCTTCGGGATGAGCTTCTGAAAGGAGAAATCTTCTACACATTGGAAGAGGCAAAGGTGGTGATCGAAAATTGGCGCCGGCACTACAACCCTGCATCACAACACCCATCTGGCTATGTCATTGAAGAGAACAGGCTTTGTTGCGCCGGATGCGATCCCGCGGGATACTTTGGGTTCTGGCGCGCCCGCTCGGTGATGGATATGGCCGCCTCTGTCGTCAGCGCCGTACGCGCGAAGATCCACGGTCCATCCGACAGAGGGTGGATGGCCTCGATCTCTCCGGCTTCGGCGGCCAGACGGAGCGTCTTGGGCGCAACCTTCAGGAGTTTGGCGGCCTTGCCGAGATTGAGCCAGGGCTCGATGCCGTCTGGGGCCGCCTTGAACACCGGAATCCGGTAGTTCGACCGCAGGGAGGTGACGCGCTCGCGGGTCCAGCGGTTGCCGTTGCCCGTCTGGAGGCCGTTGCGGTTGAGCAAGCCTGCGATCAGATCATCACTGGCGATGAGCACCAATCGGCGCACCGCTTCAAGGATGTCGGCGGACGTGCTGTTGCGCTGTCCGCGCCGGCGCTTTGGCAACCGCATCTCGCTGTGCGCCACCGACCCAATGCACGACGATCACGATCTCGGACGCTGCGTCATCGATATCGGCGATGACCTCGTGGATCAGCGTGCGGACAATGCGCTTCTTCAGGCGCGCATCGGTGGTGGGCGCCGACCAGACCGTCTTGAGGTTCTCGGCCAGAACACCGAGTGCCTCCGGGGCGATGGCCGATGGCATGGCCGCCGCGTCATGCGCGGCGATCTTACTCTCCACTTCGGCGACACGGGCAAGCGAGCGGTTCCAGCGCGTCTCAAGCTCGCCGGCGACCAACCGGTTCGCCGGATCGGCGGCGTCGTACTGCCGGAAGGCGCGGTCGGCGGCATAGCGCGCCGCTTCGAGATCGCGGCCAAGGGTCTCGCGCACCTGATCCCTCTGGCGCGTGGCCTGGGCGGCCGCGGCCGTCGCCGCGGCGATGGCACCAGGTCCGACCACGCCGAGCAGCGCCTCTTCGATGGCGTCATCAACCCGCAGACCGCCGAAGGCGATGCAATGGGGGCCGCCATTGTCCATCCAGGCGCGGCTACAGCTGTAGCGCGGAATGCCGTGCCGTGCGCCCGTATACCGAAGCGTCAGCTTCCGACCGCACCGCCGGCATCGGATCAGCCCGGCCAGCAGCGCATCGCCGTGCTTGGGCGCGCCGTGATGCTTGCCGGTTGGAATGTTGCCTGAGACCATCGTGCGGATCGCTTCGAACCTCTGCCAGCTGACATAGCCGTCATGGGCCTCGGGGATCAGCGCCAGCCACTGCGACCGCGCCTTCCGACGGATCGTCACGCTCACCCCATCGGCGCCATACCCTGCCGCAGCCGCAGTCTTACCATAGGCATAGGCGCCGCCGTAGACCGGATTCTCGATGATCCGGTGGATGGAGGCATAGCTCGGCCTGCGCCAAGCCGTATCACCGTTCGCCTGCTTCACCGGCAGAGCAAGATCGTGCTCGTGCAGCCAGCAGAGCGCCTGCCGTGCGCTTCCCAGTTCCTCGACCTTGTCAAAGACGAGAGCGATGGCTTCCTGCACACGCCGGTCCGGGTCCTTCTCATACCGATCGCCGGCCTTGACGAAGCCGACAGGGGCCGCGACGACCAGTTCGCCGCGGCGGGCCTTCTCGTAACGCGCGGCGAGCGAGCGCTGCCGCAGCAGGTCCAACTCGTACTCGTTCAGGCTGCCCTTGAGGCCGAGCAGCAGCCGATCGTTGCCCTGTCTCGGGGCGTAGATCGCCTCTTGGTCAACCAGTACCGTGTCGACGACGCGGCACATCTCAATCAACTGCTGCCAGTCGCGGCTGTTGCGGGCAAAGCGCGAGACCTCCCGCGCGCAGACTGCACCAACCTTCCCGAGACAGACCTCCGCCACCATCCGCTCGAAGCCGGCGCGCTGGACCCCACCGGCGGCCGAACGCCCGAGATCATCGTCGATCACCTCGATCTCGGACCATCCCAGCGCAGTCAGGCGGTCCCGCATGGCGTATTGCAGTGCGCTGCTCTCGCGGTTGTGCAGCACCTGATGCGAGGAAGACTGGCGCACGTAGAGGATCGCCTTGCGCTCCAGGTGGTGAGGGCGGACCTTGTCAGTGCTCATGGCTGACCCCCATGATCAGCGGCGGCGCTGTGCGTCTTTGCGCATGCTCCAGGAGGAGCTGCATCATCAGGCTCACCAGCGTCGCCTGCGCCTCCCGCGGCAGCTCGCACCACGCCGGCGCGCCGCTGGCATGGTCTGCCGCGCTGCTGCCGAACAGGTCCATCTGATGCGGACCGAGCTGCCGGTTGTGTTGATCCGCATCCGCGGACGTCCTCACCTTCCGAGCCATGGGTCTCTCCCCGATTCTGGTCGCGAGAGGATCCCCATGCACCCGAAAGCCGGGTATTCGATGATTGGCCGGCGATCTTCATCGACCGATCGAGAAGCGCCGCCAGGGCCATCAGCGCATCGAGCCCGACAAAGGGATGCGTCGTCAGGGCCTGATCCTGGGCACACGACGCCCGGTCGAACATCCACGCCGGGATCTCGAGCCATCGCTCGGTCTCCGATCCGTCGGGCGTGCACCGGAAAACCACGCCGTCCGCCTTGTCGATCACCGCGTGGACGGACACCTCACGGCCGGCCCAGGGGTGAAGCCGATACAGGACTTCACGCCGAGTGGTCCTGTGGGCGTTCTCAAACCTCGTTGTATAATACCATCCGCCCGCACTCATCCTTGAGCTACCGGCCACCTGCACCTGAGGTCGTGGTCCATGCGCCCAAGCTGGCACCCCGGCCAACTCTGAATTAACATCACACTCGGATCACCTACTCGGGGCAGGCCAGTCCAGGGCCGCTTTAAGTCCGGCAACTTCTCGCAGGACGCGCCCGGCAAGGCGACGCACGATGTGAGCTGGTCGATACTGCGCAACTTCCTTGACTATAAATGCGATCACGCTGGAGTTGCCTTTGCGGCGGTGGATGAGGCCTACTCAGCGCAGACCTATTCTGGGTGCCTGGCACTCAGCGGCCCACAAGGTCGAGAAGGGCTTGCGGTCAGGCAATGGGTGTGCAGAGACTGCGGGTCGGTTCACGACCGCGATCAGAACGCTGCGCTGAACATTGCCCGTCTCGGGTGCGAGACGCTCGGTCTGAAGGGACCGGGAAGCCACGTCCTTTAGGGCGCGGAGGCATCACAAGACCGCATTACTGTGTTTCGGAGCTAACCTCTTTCGCTGGCCCGATCCGGGCGATTTCTGCCCTGATTGCTTGGGCTGTCTTAGACCCGACGCCATCGACCACACGCTCGATCTGATCCGCCACAGCTCGGAGCTGGTCGAGTGTCCTAATGTCTGCCTTGTGAAGCGCAACCCAAGCATTGCGGGGCAGATGTAATCCTTCGATCGGTCCTTTGCAGATGACGTTGAATCCCCGAGGCATCCTGATCCCCAAGCCAGAGACGTTGTAGTCATTCTAAACTATGCCTCAGGAATGCCGCTGCCCTCTGACGGATTATCCCAGCCGCCCTCTGACGGGTTATCCCGGCGGCGATAATTTTTCTTCAGATTGCGGCCGCCGGGTTACTCATCGCGCCAGAGGATCTGGCTCACCGTTGGCCCGCAGCACGCGAGGCTGCTCCTGCCCCTTGGTGCCGATCCAGCCCCAGAGGAGTGAACAACCGAGCAAGGATTTGCAGTCCTCTGCACAACCGTAGCGCAACGGACTGTTAATCCGTTGTCTCGCCCAGGGAACGGCAACGGTCCTACAGCCCTCGACGCTCCCATCGCCTGAAACACTTCCGGGTGAAGTAGGGGAACGATCCTGCTGCAGGACGGTGCAAAGCTGGCTATGGTTTACCCGCCTGGGAGATGCAGCAATCCCCTTGGTGCTCGGGACCAAGCGTAGAGAGCTCGGATGGTGGCGTTGCCGGCCTCTCTTCCTGCTCGATCCAGCCATAGCATTCGCCAGTATAAACAGCCCTTCCGCGGCGCTTTTGCGATCTGTCGTTACCGAATAGGCGCGATGAGCGGCCGAGAACTGCCCCGAATACGCTGCGAAACCTTCAAAACGCGTTCCATACTGCGGCTCATGCGAAACTAGGCCCTGTGTTTCCCTTGCACGATATTCATCCGCTGAACCGTCATGGAAGCTGCGATCCTGAGCACCTGCTGGCCCTGTTCGTCCCTGATGTGAAGAACGATTTCAGAGATGTCGCCCTTCGACAGATCCTCCTGGACAATCTGGGATGCAGTGCGGATGGCCTCGTGTTCGGCCGTGTCGAGACTATCCAGCTCAAGGCCTTCGTCATCGCGAGCCAATTGGCTTTTGATCGACACGTCAAAGAAGAACCGTGGCATTGCGTATTCCCCTAATCCAGATTCCTTACTAGAGCCTTGAGGAGAAGCAGTTTGTTCGCAGGTGACGTAAGAATCCTGCTGTCAGATCTCCTCAATCCTTCGGCCTCAGCCGCTCGACGACTTGGTCGATGCTGAAGCTGGCGGCTTTGGCTTGTCTGGCTTGGCCTTTGGGCTGACCCTTTCACATCATGGGATGAGCAAATCTCCATCTCAGCACAGATTCTAGCTTTATCGGTACCGGCTCCCTATCGGGTGAAACCCCGAGATTCAAAACTGAAAAGCCCAGAGGTCATCGAGGGCATTCCGCTCCATAAACGCGAACCTGAGAATCCCACCTGTCAGAACCCGTTAGACAAGTCTCTGGTTGCCCCGTTAGAGATATCACCAGTAAACCGCCAGTCATAGGGCTGCGCGGTGTCGGATTCGTCCAGCGCAGCTAGTCAGGGTTGCAGCGCTGGACTCATCCCACGTCCATTTCAACTCTCATCCGACCTTGAAGAGACTCTTGCCTTGTCCTTGCCGGCGTGGAGCCTTCTGGCTACGCTTCATGCCGAGCTCTTTCTGACGCTCAGCAGCATAAGCCAGGATCGGCCCCAGACGCTTGTTCCCGACAATGGCCGCTTGGTCGGCCTGGCGCAGCTTGTCGTAAATGCGGTAGGGCAGAGAGAGGCCGTTGTGCCTGATCTCAAAGCGGCCATCCGGATAGTCATAGACAGTCACACGCTGACGGGCGAGCGGACGCGTGATCGCGTTCGGCTCGAGGATGAACAGCACCTTGTCGGGTTCTTCTCTATTCGGCGGTTTGAGGTCAAGCGCTTTCGGGCTGTTTTACCGTTCCGGTGTTTGACGTCACTCGCGGGTCTTGCTTCTCTTCGGGATCAGCTCTGTGGCTCTCCCAGTATGGGATCAGAAGAATGAGGCAGCCCAATCTGTTGCGCGTTCTGATCGCGCAAGACGCGATCGACACAAGTGCCCTAGCGAACTCACCTCATCCATCGTCCCGCAAGGGACGTCTCTCCACCGGCTGGCGGATCTCGGCTATCCTTCTGTTCTTGTGACAGGCGATTGCTGTGAGCGATCAAGCGACTGCCAAGACACCCTCCTTGGTCCAGCGGAACTCGGTGCCATCGCTCCAGAGGCGGTGCATGATGACGGCCAGCCGACGCGCCAGAGCCACAATGGCCTTTTGCAGGCCGCGCCGGCGGGCCACGGTCATGGCCCAGGCCTTCAGCCACGACCATTGCTGCACCCGGGTCAGCAGCACCTGAGCGGCCTCATAGAGCAGCGCTCGCATCATGGCATCGCCGCACAAAGAGACCCGTCCGATCCGATGGCTCTCGCCGGACTGATTGAGAACCGGCGTGAGCCCCAGAGCGGGGCCGACGGCCTGGGAATTCTTGAACCGCGCCGGAATGTCGATCGTGGCGCTAAAGGCCAGCGACACCACGGGACCGACACCGGGAATGGTCATCAGGCGCCGGCAGACGTCATCATCCCGCACGGTCGCCAGCACTTTGCGGTGAAGAGGGGTGAAGCGTTCCCGCAGGCTCCGACGGGCTTCGAGCAGGCAGGCTATGATCTCAGCCAGCTCCGGCAGGCCGGCCACGAGCTCGCGGATCCGGTCCTCGAACCTGACCTTGCCAACGATCCCAACCTTGAGCCCAAAGTTGCGCAGCAGACCGCGGATGTCGGTCTCAAG